>JADGAQ010000007.1 GCA_015231925.1 Magnetococcales bacterium | reverse complement strand
CGCGCTGCTCGGTCTACTGGGCTTCGTGGAGCCGCTCCAGGACACGACGCTGTTCCTGGCGAGCCTCCTCCAAATGGCGCACCCAAAGGGGCATGCCGTCCGGGGGCGGCGTCGGCTGGGGAGAGGCTGCGGGGGGTTCGCTCTCGGAAAACGGGGGGTCATTCCAATCCATGTTCAGACCGAAAAACCGTGCGCGAGGCCCGAACCGGGCCTCGCGGCAAGAGACGATGGATCAGGCGGCAGTCGCATTGGCAACCCGTCCGTTCAACAGGCCCTGTTTGTCACGCAGACTGATCTGCATGCTGTTCTTCAGGGAGGTCACCATGAAACGCAGCCCATAGACCTCACACTGACGGCAGAATTGCGGTCCCTGGGAACATTTATTGTTCCGATTGGCCCAACAGGGTTGGGTGCCGTCGGTCAACACCGGACAGGTTCCCTTGGCCACATGCACACAGTCCTTGGCTTCCCAACAGGGAATCAGAGACATCAGGCGGCGGATGCCAGCGATGCTGATGCCCGCCTTGATCATGTGACGCACCTCCTCCAGCCATTCCACATCCTGATGGTTGAAATAGCGGGTTCCGGCCGGATTTTTAAAGGAGATGAACAACCCCTCCCTTTCGTACATGTGAATGGTGCGGATGGAAATTCCCAGGTGACGGGCAACCACACCGATTTTCACCATCGGTTCTTCGTTGACGGGCTGGGCGGCTTTTCTGGCCATGGACGGTTCCTTCTCGTTGCGTGTAGGGAGATACCCTGAGCTGCGAGTCTATCTCAAGGAGACCGACAAGAAAAGCGCAAAGTTAGAAATAGTTATCCTGTATCAACCCCCCGACCCCGGAACCAGATTGCAGAAAATCTCCCGACTGCCGTAGCGCGCGGAACGGCCCAGGCTCTCTTCGATGCGAATCAGCTGATTGTACTTGGCCACCCGGTCGGTGCGACACAAAGAGCCGGTTTTGATCTGTCCGGCATTCATGGCCACCGCCAGATCGGCAATGGTGGTATCTTCCGTTTCGCCGGAACGATGGCTGATGATGGTGGAGAAACCGGCCCGCTGCGCCATCTCCACCGCTTCGAAGGTTTCGCTGAGGGTACCGATCTGATTCACCTTCACCAGGATGCCGTTGGCCACCTCTTCCTGAATGCCTTGAGCCAGAATCCGGGAATTGGTCACGAAGAGATCGTCGCCCACCAGTTGAATGCGATCTCCCAGGCGTTTGGTCAGAATCTTCCACCCGTCCCAATCGTCTTCGGCACAGCCATCCTCGATGGAGAGGATGGGATAGTGTTCGCACAGGTTCTGATAATAATCCACCAGCTCGTCGGAGGTGAAATTCCGGTTTTCGCCCGCCAGACGGTAACGACCGGTCTGGGTGTCGAAGAATTCCGACGAGGCGCAGTCCAGGGCCAGCACCACCTCTTCGCCGGGGGCGTAACCCGCCTGCTGCACCGCCTCCAGAATGACCCGGATGGCCTCTTCGTTGGAGTCGAGGTTCGGGGCGAAGCCGCCCTCGTCCCCGACAGCCGTGTTCAGACCGCGCTTTTTGAGCACCTTTTTGAGGACATGGAAGATCTCCGCGCCGATGCGCACCGCCTCGACGAGGGAGCCCGCCCCCACCGGCATGATCATGAACTCCTGGATGTCGACGTTGTTGTCGGCATGCGCTCCGCCGTTGAGGATGTTCATCATCGGCACCGGCATCAAGGAGGCGTGGGCGCCGCCCAGATAGCGGAACAGCGGCAGACCGGCCTCCGCTGCGGCCGCCTTGGCCACCGCCATGGAGACGCCCAGAATGGCGTTGGCCCCAAGGCGGGACTTGTTCTCCGTGCCGTCCAGCTCGATCATGATCCGGTCGATATCCCCCTGGAAACTCACCTCGATGCCACTGACCGCAGGAGCCAGCTCATCCCGAACCGAGGCCACGGCATGGCGCACGCCTTTGCCCTGATAGCGCCCGGCCTCGCCATCGCGGCGTTCCACGGCCTCGCGGGTGCCGGTGGAAGCCCCCGATGGCACGGCGGCTCGTCCGAAAGCCCCCTTTTCGGTCCAGCAATCGACTTCAACCGTGGGATTCCCTCGGGAATCCAGGATCTCACGCGCCTGCAGACGGGTAATTCGGCTCATGCTTGCTTCTCCTGATTCGCGTTGACGCCACTCCAGACCAGATCGGGCTTGCGCGCCGCCAGGGCTTCATCCAGCCGGGTGACGGGAGTGGTGGTGGGGGTTGTCGCCAGCCAGCCGGGCTCGGTGCGAGCCTGTTCCCGAATGGCGATCATGGCATCGGCAAAACGGTCCAGCTCTTCCCGCGTCTCGGTCTCGGTCGGCTCGATCAGCAGGCACTCGGGCACCATCTGGGGAAAATAGACCGTGGGCGCATAAAAACCGCGATCCAGCAGAGCCTTGGCCATGTCCAGGGCCCGCAGCCCCATCTCGTGGGCTTCCTTCTCCAGGGTAACGATGAACTCATGGGTGGCCCGCCTGCCGGGATAGGCCACCCGGAATCCGGCTTTGGTCAAGCGCACCATCAGATAGTTGGCATTGAGTGTGGCATAATCGGCGATACGGCTCAAACCTTCCGCGCCCACCATGCGCAAATAGGCATAAGCCCGCAACAGAATGCCGACGTTACCGCCGAATCCGGACATGCGCCCGATGGTTTGGGGCCGCTCCTCACCTCCGAGCCAGCGATAGCCCTCCGCCGTCCACGCCACCATGGGCAGGGGCAGGAAGGGGCGCAGCCGCTCCCCCACCCCGACCGGTCCCGAGCCGGGACCGCCGCCACCGTGAGGGGTGGCGAAGGTCTTGTGAACATTGACGTGAATGGCGTCGAAACCCATGTCGCCGGGACGCACCTTGCCCACGATGGCATTGAGGTTGGCGCCGTCGTAGTAGAGCAGCCCGCCCGCCTGATGAACCCGCCGCGCCATCTCCGCCACGTTGCGCTCGAAAACCCCCAGGGTGGAGGGGTTGGTCAGCATCAATCCGGCGGTGCGTGGTCCCAGATGACGATCCAGGGCCTGCAAATCGACATCCCCCTCGGCATCGATGGGAATCTCCACCACCGTGAAGCCGCACATGGCCGCCGTGGCGGGATTGGTGCCGTGGGCCGCCGCAGGCACCAGCATCTCGGTGCGTTCCGTATCCCCGCGCGAGGCGTGGTAGGCGCGAATCATGGCCACTCCGGCGTATTCGCCGTGGGCTCCCGCCATGGGAGCCAGGGAGACCTGGGCCATGCCGGTGATGTTTTGCAGCATCTCCTGCAGTTCGAACAGGCACGACAGCACCCCCTGACCGCTCTCATCCGGAGCCAGGGGGTGGCGTTGCAGAAAACCCGGCAGACTGGCCAGACGATGGCAGGCCTTCGGGTTGTACTTCATGGTGCAGGATCCCAACGGATAGTAGTGGGTATCCACGGAGTAGTTCAACTGGGAGAGACGGGTGAAGTGGCGCACCACCTCCAACTCGGAGACCTCCGGCCAGACCGGTGCCCGACTGCGCAGCAGATGCGCGGGAATATCGTCCGCTTCCGGTCCCGGTCCCGGCATCTGAGCCTGACAGCAGCGCTCCGCCTTGCTCTTCTCGAAGATCAGCATCTCATGACCCCTTCAGAAAGGCGCCGACCGCCTGGATGTATTGCTCGATTTCGGCAGCCGTGCGGGTTTCGGTGGCACAAACCAGCAAGGTATCCTCGAAGCCCGCGCCGCGCCGGTCCTGAGATACACCCCCAAGGATTCCCCGCCCGCGCAGATGCTCCAGAAGAGGCTTCAAACGGCCCGAAGGCAAGCGGATCAACCCTTCGTGGAAGAAAGGCCCCGAAAGGACGCGACTCACCCCCGGCAGCGCAGTCAGGCCGTCGAGCAGGCGTCGGGTATTGGCGTGGCAGGCCAGAGCGACCTCCTTCAAGCCGCGTGGTCCCAGCAGGCTCATGTGAATGGCCGATGCGATGGCCAGCAAACCCTGGTTGGTGCAGATGTTGGACGTGGCCTTGGCGCGGCGGATGTGCTGTTCCCGGGTCTGCAGCGTCAACACGAAACCGCCCCGACCGTTGCGATCCACGGTACGCCCCACCACCCGGCCCGGCAGTTGCCGCACCAGCTCCTTCTGACAACAGATGAAGCCGAAATAGGGGCCTCCCGAAGAGAGGGGCACGCCCAGGGGCTGACCCTCGCCGCAGGCCACGTCCGCCCCCTTGCGGCCCCACTCACCCGGCGGTTTCAGCAGCCCCATGGCCACCGGATTGATCAGGGCCACCACCAGCGCCCCCAGCCCATGGCCCCGGTCCACCAGGGTGTCCACCTCCTCGACGATGCCCAGACCGTTGGGTTGGGCCACCACCAGGACATCCACCTCTCCGGAAACACCCCCGGTATCCAGACCTCCGCCGCGCTCGTCCCAGGGCAGGTATTCCAGTGTCACCCCCTGGGCGGAGAGCAGGGTCTCCACCACCTCCCGATAGCTCTCCACCAGGGAGGCCGGCAGCAGTACCCGCCCGCCCCGCTCCCGGTTGCGCTGCCGCAGGGCCAGGCGAATGGCCTCCACCAGGGCCGTGGCTCCGTCGTACATGGAGGCGTTGGCCACCGGCAGACCCGTCAGCGCGGAGAGCATGGACTGGTATTCGTAAAATACCTGCAGAATGCCCTGACTGGCTTCCGGCTGATAGGGGGTGTAGGCGCTGTAGAACTCCCCTCGGGAGGCCAACTCCCACACCGCCGCCGGAATGTGGTGCTCGTAGGCCCCACCACCGGCAAAACAGACCAGTTCGGCATCCCGTCCGGCCCGTTCTTTCATCAGCCGGGTCAGGGCCATCTCGTTCAAACCCGCATCGATCAGCCCCCGGGGACTGCGGGGCAGGGATTGGGGAATCTCGTCGAACAGCGCTTCCGGGCTGCTGACGCCGATGGTGGCCAACATGGCCTCCACATCCGCCCGGGTGTGAGGAATGAAAGGCATTGGCTACTCCTTTTTGCCCAGGAACGGAGGACGCACCACCCGAACCGTCAAGGCTTTGTCCCGTACCTGAACCTGGCAGGTCGAACCCACGGCCAATTTGGCCTGAACCCGCGCCATGGCGATGCCGCACCCCAGACTCGGCGAAAAGGTGCCCGAAGTGGTGCGACCGATCTCTTTTCCGTCCAACAATACCGCCTGATCCCGACGCAACACCCCCTGCCCTTCCAGGACCAAACCGACCCGCACGGCGTGATCCCCCCGTGCGCGAAGGACTTCGAGCGCGGCGCGCCCCACGAAATCGCGCTGCGGCGGATCCCAGTGAACGGTCCAGGCGATGCCCGATTCCAGGGGATGGTTGCCCCGATCCATATCCATACCGTAAAGGTTCATGCCCGCTTCCAGACGCAGGGTATCCCGGCAGCCCAGGCCGCACAACGCCGCCCCCGCCTCCCGGAGGCGCTGCCACAAGGGCCCCACCTCCGCCACCGGCAACATGACCTCGACCCCCGGCTCGCCGGTATAACCGGTACGGGAGATGAACCAGCCCTCCGCCGTTTCCAGCCCATGAAAGGAGGCCAGTCGGGCAATGCCTTCCCCATCCGGCAACAGGTCAACCACCTGCGACAGGGCATGCGGCCCCTGAATGGCGATCATGGCCAGATCGGTGCGCTCCCGAATCTCCGTTTGTGGATAGCCGCCCGACAGAGGGCGCATCCAGGCCAGGTCACCTTGTCGGGTGCCGGCGTTGATGACCAGTCGATAGCGATTTTCGCCAAGGCGGTAGACCAGCAGGTCGTCGACGATACCACCGTCTTCCAGCAGCATCACCCCGTATTGGGCCGCTCCCGGCTGTAAGCGCCCCGGGTCGCAGGCCACCAGACGACGCAGGAAAGCCAGGGCATTGGGCCCCGTCACGTCGCAAATGCCCATATGGGAGACATCGAACAACCCCCACGAGGCACGCACCGCCAGATGTTCCTTCAATTGGGAGCCGAAATGCAGCGGCATGTCCCAGCCCCCGAAATCGACCATGCGTCCCCCTGCAGCCACATGATCCCCGTACAACGGCGTCTTGAGCCCCATCGTGTCCCCCTTCAGTGTCCCTTCACCACCCGGTCGATTTCCGTCACCTGGCGGAAAAAGGATTCCAGATGGTGCAGCGGAATCATGTTCGGCCCGTCGCACGGAGCCTGATCCGGGTCGGGATGGGTCTCCAGAAAAACCCCCGCAACCCCCACGGCCGCCGCCCCCCGTGCCAAAGGCAGGGCATAGCGCCGTTCCCCTCCGGAGGCGTGACCCATGCCCCCCGGCAACTGTACCGAATGGGTGGCGTCGAAGATCACCGGATAGCCGCTGCCGGCCATGATGATCAAGCCGCGCATATCCACCACCAGGTTGCCGTAGCCAAAGGCGAAACCGCGTTCGCACAGCATCAGATCGTGGTTTCCGGTATCCGCCGCTTTGGCCGCCACCTTGGCCATATCCTGGGGAGCCAGGAACTGCCCCTTTTTCAGGTTGACCGGTTTACCCCCCGAGGCCACCGCCCGAATGAAATCGGTCTGACGACACAGAAAGGCCGGGGTTTGCAGCAGATCGGCCACTTCGGCCACCACCGCCACCTGGGAGGCATCGTGAACATCGGTCACCACGGGCAGCCCCGTCTGCCGACGCACCTTTTCCAGAATGCGCAACCCCTCTTCCAGTCCGGGCCCGCGGTAGCTCTCGCCGGAGGTGCGGTTGGCTTTGTCGAAGGAGCCCTTGAAGACCACGCCACACCCCACCTTGCGGGCGGTTTCCGCCACGACCTCCGCAGCCCGCAGGGCGAAATCCTCCCCCTCCAGGACACACGGTCCCGCCAGAAAGGCCAGGGGCAGGTCGTTGCCGAAGGGAACCCCCCCGACGACGACACGCCTGCCGGGCAGACCCTCAACCATGCTTGTGCTCCACCGCTGCCCGCACGAAAGCCACGAAGAGGGGATGGGGATCCCGGGGACGGGATTTGAATTCGGGATGGAACTGGCAGGCCACAAAGTAGGGATGCCCCTTGACCTCGATCATCTCCACCAGGGCGCCGTCCGGGCTGGTGCCGGAAACGACCAGACCGGCCTTTTCCAGAACGGCCCGATAGGCGGAGTTGAACTCGTAACGATGGCGATGCCGCTCGTCGATCAGGGTGCGCCCGTAAACCCGACTGGCTACGGTGCCTTCCAGCAGCAGGCAGGGATAGGAGCCCAGCCGCATGGTGCCGCCCTTGTCATCGGCTTTGCTGCGACGCTGCAAGGCCTCGCCGTCCATCCATTCGGACATCAGACCGATGACGGGGGCCTGGCAATTCTCGTCGAACTCCGTGGAATTGGCTTCGGCAATGCCGGCCACGTTGCGGGCGAACTCCACCACCGCCATCTGCATACCCAGACAGATGCCGAAATAGGGGATCCTCTGCTCCCGGGCATAGTGAATGGCGGCGATCTTTCCCGAGATGCCCCGTTCGCCGAAGCCTCCCGGCACCAGAATGCCGTCCACTCCCTTGAGCAGCACTTCGGGGTCGCCGCTCTCCAGGGCTTCGGCGTCGACCCAGCGGATCTTGACCCGCGTATCATTGGCGATGCCGCCGTGAGAGAGGGCCTCGACCAGGGATTTGTAGGCATCCTTCAGATTGACGTATTTGCCCACGATGCCGATGGTCACCTTGCCGGCAGGGTTGGTGACCTTGTCCAGCACCCGTTCCCAGGCCTCCAGGTTCGGTTCCACCTGGGGCATTTCCAGCAAAGTGAAGACCTTGCGCGCCAACCCTTCTCGGTAGAGGGAGAAGGGTACCCGGTAGATGGTGTCCTGATCCACGCAGGAGATGACGGCGTCCCGGTCCACGTTGCAGAACAGGGCGATCTTGTTCTTTTCCGACGGCGGGATCTCCCGGTCGCTGCGGCAGATGAGGATGTCCGGCTGAATGCCGATGGCCCGCAACTCCTTGACGGAGTGCTGGGTGGGTTTGGTTTTCAGCTCTCCGGCAGTGGGGATGTAGGGCAGCAGGGTCAGATGGATGAAGAGGGTGTTGCTGCGCCCGTAATCGATGCGCATCTGGCGAATCGCCTCCAGAAACGGCAGGGATTCGATGTCACCGACGGTGCCGCCGATTTCGATGATGACCAGATCCCCGTCCACCGCCACGGACTGGATGGCCTCCTTGATGGCGTCGGTGATGTGGGGAATGACCTGCACCGTGGAGCCGAGATAGTCGCCACGGCGCTCCTTCTGGATCACCTGCTGGTAGATGCGCCCGGTGGTGACGTTGTTGCGCCGGCTGAGGGGCACCCCCAGAAACCGCTCGTAGTGGCCCAGGTCCAGATCGGTTTCGGCACCGTCATCGGTGACGTAGACCTCGCCGTGCTGGAAGGGGCTCATGGTTCCGGGATCGACGTTGATGTAGGGGTCGAGCTTCTGGATGGTCACCCGGCAACCACGCGCCTGAAGCAGACAAGCCAGGGAGGCGGCTGCCAGCCCCTTGCCCAGGGAAGAGACCACGCCACCGGTGATGAAAATGAATTTGGCCATGCAGGTTGCCCAATGCGCCGCGAAGGAAGGATGTGGATGTCGGCGGGATTATATCCCACCCGAGCCTTTTCGGTACAGGTTTCGTGCCCGTTCCAGGTCGTCCGGTGTATCGACGCCGGGCAGAGCCTTGCTCACCGGGACCACCCGGATGGGGTGGCCGTGTTCCAGAACACGCAACTGTTCGAGCTTTTCCACCCGTTCCAAGGCGGTGGGACTCAGGGAGGCGAGGGTTTGCAGAAAATCGGCCCGGTAGGCGTAAATGCCGATATGGCGCAAAACGCCTTCGGGGGCCGCTGCCGGAACGGCTGCCACCGAACCGCTCCCGGAGAGCAGATCCCTGGGAAAAGGCACCGGCGCCCGGGAGAAATAGAGGGCTTCCCCCCGGCGATTGCAGACCACCTTGACCACGTTGGGATCGAGAAACTCGGACCAGGATTGCAGCGGATGGGCCAGGGTGGCCATGACCGCCCCTTGGGCGAAGGGCTCCACCACCCGGCGCACCATCTCCGGATCCAGAAAGGGTTCGTCGCCCTGCACATTGACCACCACATCCACCGGCAGCGATCGGGCCGCTTCCGCCACCCGGTCCGTTCCGGAAGGATGGTCGTGACGGGTCATCACCACCCGCCCGCCCCCGGCCTCGACCACCTGACGGATACGGCTGTCGTCGGTAGCCACCACCACCTCCCCCACACCGGCGGCGACGGCGCGATCGTAAACATGGCAGATCATGGCCCGCCCGCCGATCTCCGCCAGGGGTTTGCCGGGCAGACGGGTCGAGGAAAAACGGGCCGGAATGACCACGGCCACCTTCAACGGGGAGGTCGCGTTCATCGTTTCTCCAGTTGAATTTCCTGATGTCCCCCCTTGCCGTCGTCATAGGAGACCAGATCCGCCACCACGCTGCCGACCTTGACCTTGGCTTCCACCCGGACCGGCATGCGTCGGGCATCGTTGGTCACATAGACCACCAGGTTGCCCTGGTGCCGAAAGAGATCGGAGTGTTCCAACTGAGGCCGCACCGGCAACACGTCAAAGAAGCCCAGGGGAGTGGCCATGCGCTCCTGTTCCCCGATGAAGACATCCGCCACGTAGCGTTTGGTGCCATCCAAAATCGGCATGTTCAGTATGGCTCCGGGGCGCACGTCGTTGTGGAAACGCAGCGCGTACCAGGCGGTGATGGGATCGTTGACATCCGGCCCCATCTCGTCGAACCGCTTGGGATGGCCGTTGTTGATGGTGATCAGCACCTGTTGTAGATCCCGGTTGAAAAAATAGTCGGTGCGACGGTTGCGGCTGCCCTCGTTCTGCAGCTTGAGGTAGGTGCGACTCAACAAACCCTGGGGGGTGACCATCCCATTGGCCTCCAGGCGGTCTTCCACCAGATACATGAAGCGAACCGCCCCGATGGAATCCAGGGTGGTCTCGATGGAATATGTGTCGGCCTCTGGCTTGGTGTAACGCATCTCGGCACGACCGCCGGGAATGCCCATCCAGCTCAGATTGAACTGCAATCGCTCTCCGGGAGCGGGCCCGACGGTCTCCGTCGTCTCTTCCGCCCGCAGGGGGAGGGCCCACAGCATCATCACCACGAGCAACAGACATTGCCGCCAACGCACGTACTGGGTCACAAGTCGAGTCCTTTCTGCGGCCAATCCTGCCCGTCCGCCCCCCAAGGGTTCAGGCGTGGTAGGAACGATTTTCTCACCAACGCACAGACCATGATGGCACATGGCCCTCACCGGTGCCAGTTCCGCAAAAGCCCCTCGATCAGGATCGGTCTTCAGCGGAAATGGCCAGAAGACTGCAAGCAACCGAATTCGATTGACTTACCCTTCCCGTTAAACCACTATGAGGGTGTTCTCTGCCAGTGGCAGCAGAACCTGCAAAGGCCCCCGCTGAGCCAGCCTGGCGAATCAGCGGTTTTTTATGGCCCATCGAGGAGCGGTTTTGATTTTTGTGATGGTTTCGGGACTATCCGCCACAAAAGCCGTTACAAACCGAGCCGATTCATACCCCGTTATCGCGATCACGACAACATAGTCTCCCATCACCACGGTCACGCGGCGGTGCGGGTCGTAACGCTTTTTGCTACTATCCCATCCGATATAACGGTCGCTTCGTGGATCCTGAAGCGCTTCCCGGATCCACCCCAGTCTCTCCGCTCTCGGCAGCGAAAAACAATCCTTTATGCCATTGCGTTGACTGGATTCGAAACAACAATGATCAAAATCCTCTTTCCGGAATCGAACGGAAATCCCGTCGAAGGTGACAATCGGTTGCTGGCAATACAAAGACTCGAAATGCTTTCGAAAGGCCTCGACATTCAGCAATCCGAGCAGCGGAGGATAGCCCAACTCAACTTCCCCCGGCCCGACGAAATTCTAGGATATCAAATTTTGACCCTCCCCGATTTTCGGGCAGCAGAGGGCGTCCCAGTCGGGATTCCAGATGGCTAACCAAAACCGTTTTGGCGCTGCCCTGCACCAATGAATCATTCAACCTGGCGCTAACCGCACCTGTTAAAAGATCGGTCAATTGAATGAGAACCGACTCCTCGGAGCGGACGGCTTGCACCTGCACGACTGGCGAGGTGGAGTACCCGGCAGA
Source organism: Magnetococcales bacterium (assembly GCA_015231925.1). Lineage (NCBI taxonomy): Bacteria > Pseudomonadati > Pseudomonadota > Magnetococcia > Magnetococcales > Magnetococcales bacterium. The sequence continues at coordinate 43,896 of JADGAQ010000007.1, read as the reverse complement.
AAGACAGCCTCTCAAAGTCTGCAATCGAGTCATCAGGCGATTGCTTTTGTAGTCGCAAAATATTGAATAACGATTTGGATCCACGATTCCCGGATGAAGCATTTCAAAATAATATTTATAAAATCCAAGCTCGCCATCTCCCTCGTGAAATTCCAAATCGTTCGGATCATGCGACACCAATATACATTTAAACTTCGCACTTTCCGCTTGTGCGAAAAACCAGTCAAGCAGAGAAAGATAAAATTGGATTTTTGATGGGGAAACCTTCTGCCACTTGAACTCTCCTCCAATCCGATGAAGGTCTCGCAGAGCATGAATGTCACTCTTGGCACCCTTTCGGCGGAACGATTCCAGCCACAGGCTACCGATGACCATGAATCGGCCCGTGGAATTTCTGGAGGTCAGCAGGTCCGGGCGACTTTCATCGCAATAGACATCGAAATCCATTTAATTACTCTTTAGCTTGACTCTAAGCAGGAAGAATATCATAGAGCATGCGAGACTGCGACCAAAACGGGCATATTCCTGTTCCGTCATATGATGATGGGCTGCTTTGGATAATATGCCATAAACACCCGCCAAGGCTTTTTCGTGCTCATCCGTGATCATATCCCTCCTCTTAAGATCGCATAAGATAGATCCCCATTTGATCGAATCGGGAGATGTTGGAGAGTCGGCCAATGCTCTGGCAGTAGATTCCAAGGCAATCCGTGCGTTGACGAGCGCGGCGTTATGGTCCCCTCGAACGTAAGCTTTCGCCGACTTACTCAACAACCCGAGGATATCCTCCGCTCCATTCAGATGAGACTCGTCGAACTCGACCGTGAGGAGATCCTCCAACGGCTCCTGCCCCGCCGGGGCAGGATCATTAGCAATAAACGGGCCGGATGGATGACCCCATTCATCTATTCGACGAATATAACCATCCAACTCAAGATTGCGACACAGATCGCCCCATCTTTCAAAATATATATCATCGTCCATGCATCTTCGCATGGAAACCGGAGTCCGGCACATTTCATCAAGCAAACTTGTTATACTCTCTTCCGATGCCGACTCCAGAGACTCGCGAATGACATCAAAACTATACCATACATCATGGATATCGTGTTTTTCAAACAGTATTTGTTGCTCGTGACGATTAAATCTCAAAAAAAACTGCACCAATGACATTTTAGACCGCTTTGAAAGCCTCATGCGAACAACCTCCAAAGAACCTCCAACCCCGGTTTCCACATCGATACGCCGGAGGTATAATGCCACCTTTCTCCGGCCCGAACGAGAATTTTTCCATGGATGGTCTCTCGAAAGCCCCACCCATCGTGCTGCTGGATCGCGACGGCGTCATCAATCGCGACCGCCCCGACTACGTCCTCTCCCTGGAGGAGTTCGCCTTCCTGCCCGGCGTGCTGTCGGCCCTGGCCGAACTGCATCGTCTGGGATACACCGTACTGGTGATCACCAACCAGGCCTGTGTCGGCAAGGGACTGCTCTCGGCGGAAAACCTGGACAAAATCCACCATTTCATGCAGGAACAATGCAAGATGGCCGGGGGGAGCCTGGAAAAAATCTACCTCTGCCCCCACCTCGCCTCGGAGGCCTGTTCCTGCCGCAAGCCCAAACCCGGTCTGATCCTTCGGGCCCAAGCCGAATGGGGCTTCGATCCGGCCACCACCTGGTTCGTCGGGGATGCCGGGCGGGATGTGCTGGCCGCGCGGGCTGCGGGATGCCGTCCGGCCCTGGTGCGTACCGGCAAAGGCGAGGAGTCGGCCAGGGAACATCCAGAAGTACCGGTATTCGCCGATTTGTCCGCCTTTGTGGAGCATCTGCAAGCAGGGAGGCTGCCTTGATCGACATCGAAAGGACCATTCAGGAGCACCAGGCCACCGTGGCTGCCCTCGTGCCCCTGGCGCCCCGGATTCAACAACTGGCCGAGGCCATGACCCGCTGCCTGCAGGCCGGAGGCAAGATCCTCTGGATGGGCAACGGCGGCAGCGCCGCCGACAGCCAGCATCTGGCCGCCGAACTGGTGGGACGTTTCGCCCGGGAACGCAAGGGGCTGCCCTCCATTGCCCTGACCACCGATACCTCGATTCTGACCGCCGTCGGCAATGATTACGGCTACGAACGACTCTTTTCCCGCCAGGTGGAAGCCCTCTGCCGTCCCGAAGATCTGGTGGTGGGCATCTCCACCTCCGGCAACAGTCCCAACGTGGTCAACGCCCTGTTGCAGGCACGGGAGATCGGGGCTTTCACCGCAGCCTTTTCCGGAAACGCCGGCGGCAGGCTGCAGGAGATCGCCGATCTCTGCCTGACCATCCCCTGCCGCACCACCGCCCGCATCCAGGAGGCCCATATCCTCATCGGCCACATCCTGTGCGACTGGGTGGAAGAGGCCATGATGGCGGGAGAAAACCATGTTCACCGATAGGACTCCCATCCTGCAGTTGATCGAAAACCGCTTTGACGGCAAACCCATCCTGGTAGTGGGCGATTTGATGCTGGATCGCTACATCTGGGGCTCGGTCAGCCGCATCTCCCCGGAGGCCCCCGTTCCGGTGGTGCGCTGGGACCGGGAGTGCGACCGCTGCGGCGGGGCCGCCAACGTAGTCCTCAACCTGGCCCGTCTGGGTATGCGTCCATTGATCGCCGGACTGGTGGGCGAGGATGCCGACGGCCGGCGTCTGCTCACCCTGCTGACGGAAGCGGGCTGCGACACCCGCTCCGTCCTGGCCCTGCCGCAACGCCCCACCAGCACCAAGACCCGCATCATCGGGGGGCATCAACAGATGTTGCGCCTGGATCGGGAAGAGGCGGATCACCCGCCCCCGGAGGCGGTGCAAACCCTGACGGAACACCTTCTGGCCCGTTTGGAGGAGGCCGATCCGCCGGGAGCCATCATTCTGTCGGACTACAACAAGGGTGTCCTGACCCCCGGCCTCTGCCAGGCGGTGATCTCCGCCGGACGCCGGCTGGGTATTCCGGTTCTGGTGGATCCCAAAGGCGTCGATTTCGTCAAATACAGCGGCGCCACGGTGCTGTGTCCCAACCGGCTGGAACTGGCCACCGCCATTCCCGCCCCCATCGGCGACCTGGACAACCTGCTGCAGGCCGGAGAGGGCCTGCGGCAGCACATTCGGGTCGATTTCCTGGCCGTGACCCTGAGCGAACTGGGCATCGCCCTGGTGGACGGCGGTCCCCACACCACCCGGCTGCCCGCCGTGGCCCGGGAGGTTTTCGATGTCTCCGGCGCGGGGGATACGGTCATCGCGGTTCTGGGGGCCTGTCTGGCCTGCGGTCTGCCCCGGCTGGACGCCCTGAACCTGGCCAATCTGGCCGCCGGTGTGGTAGTGGGCAAGGTGGGCACCTACCCCATCGCCGCCCATGAACTGCTGGAAGCCGTGGTCTCCGCCCAGGCCCTGGACCAGTCGGACAAGATCTGCTCCCTGGAAACGGCCCGCAGCCGGGTCGCCGCCTGGAAAGCCCGCAAGGAGACGGTGGTCTTCACCAACGGCTGCTTCGATCTGTTGCACGCCGGCCACGTCACCTATCTGGAAGCGGCCCGCAACCTGGGCCACCGCCTGGTGGTTGGGCTCAACACCGACAACTCCGTCTCCCGCCTGAAAGGCCCCCGGCGGCCCATCATCCGGGAAGAGGACCGAGCCCGCGTGCTGGCCGCCATGGCCGCCGTGGATCTGGTCATCCTCTTCGACGAGGATACCCCCTTGACCCTGATCCGCGCCCTGGAACCCGACCTCCTCGCCAAGGGGGCGGACTATCGGGAAGACCAGGTGGTCGGCGGCAACGAAGTCAAATCCTGGGGGGGCCGGGTGGCCCTGGTGCCGCTGGTGGCGGGGCGCTCCACCTCCCGCATCGTGGCCGAAATCCGGGAAGACGCCGAATAGCGCACATCGAGGAGAGCCAAACCATGTACATCGTCACCGGAGGCGCCGGGTTCATCGGCTCCAACATCGTCGCCGCCCTGAACCGGGAAGGCATCACCGACATCCTGGTGGTGGACAATCTGGAAACCGCCAGCAAGTTCCTCAATCTGCGGGATCTCTTCTACGCCGACTACATGGACAAGGTGGAGTTCCGCCAAAAGGTGGAAAACAAGCTCTTCGAGCGGATGCGCGTCGAGGCGATTTTCCACCAGGGGGCCTGCTCCAACACCATGGAGTACAATGGCCGCTACATGATGGACAACAACTTCACCTACTCCAAAATCCTCTTCCACGAAGCGGTCAACCACAAGATTCCCTTCGTCTACGCCTCCAGCGCCGCCACCTACGGCTCCAGCACCCGTTTTGCCGAAGAGCCGGAAAACGAGGCCCCCCTCAACGTCTACGGCTATTCCAAACTGGCCTTCGACCGTTACGTGATGCGTTATTTCCCCCGGCTCACCTCCACCGTGGCGGGCTTGCGCTATTTCAACGTCTACGGCCCGAGGGAGCGGCACCACAAGGGGCACATGGCCTCCCAGGTCTATCAGCTTTACCGGCAATTGAAAGATACCTCCGGAGCCCGACTCTTCGAAGGCGGCGGCGGTTACGAAAACGGTGGCCAACTGCGGGATTTCATCCATGTGGACGACGTGGTCTCGGTCAACCTCTTTCTGGCCCGTGGCGCACCGCGTCAGGGCGTCTTCAACTGCGGCACCGGCCAGGCCCGCGCCTTCAACGACATCGCCAACCACTGGATCCGGCGTCTGGGCCGGGGCGCCATCCAATACGTCCCCATGCCGGACGGCCTGCGGGAGAAGTACCAGAACTTCACCCAGGCCGACATGCGCCGCCTGCGGGAGACGGGTTACAGCCAACCCTTCCTGAGTCTGGAAGAGGGCATCGACCGCTACTTCGAGGTTTTGCAAAAAGAAGATGGCTGACCTCGGTCAGACCGCGCCCCGAGGCGTGGTGGTGGTCGGACCTTCCTGGGTGGGCGACATGATGCTGGCCCAGGGGCTGTTCCGCCAATTGAAACAGCAGGATGCCGACGAACCCATCGATGTGGTGGCCCCGCCCTGGAGCCTGGGTCTGTTGCGCTTCATGCCGGAGATTCGCCGCGTTCACCCCCTGGAGGTGGCCCACGGCGAAGCGGGACTGCGCAAACGCTGGCAATTGGGCCAACAACTGGCCGGGGAACACTATCGCCGCGCCATCGTACTGCCCCGCTCCTTCAAATCGGCCATTCCCCCCTGGGTGGCGGCCATTCCGCAACGCAGCGGCTTTCTGGGGGAGGCCCGTCTGGGACTGCTCAACGACTGGCGTCTGCTGGATGCCAAACGTCTGCCCCGCACCATCGACCGCTTCGTGGCCCTGGCCCTGCCCTCCGCTCACCCGCTGCCCTCTCCCCTGCCCCAACCCCGGCTGCAGGTGGAGCGGGATCTTGCGGAAAGCGTGGCGCAACGCTTCGGCATCGCCCTTCGGGCGGACTCCCCTCTTCTGGCCCTGTGCCCCGGCGCGGAGTACGGCCCGGCCAAGCAGTGGCCCACGGACCATTGGATCACCTTTGGCCGTCTGGCCGTGGAGCGCGGTCTGCAACCCCTGATCTTCGGCTCCGCCAAGGAAGAACCGCTGGGGCGGGACATCGCCACGGGGATCGGTCTACCCGCGGTCAACCTGGCCGGAACCACCACCCTCGACGAGGCGGTCTGCCTGCTCTCTTTGGCCCACTGTACCGTCAGCAACGACTCCGGTCTCATGCATGTGGCCGCCGCGCTCCCCGGTCGGGTCATCGCCCTTTTCGGCTCCTCCGATCCCCGCCATACCCCACCCCTGAGCGATAACGCCGTCATCCTGTGGCGGCAGTTGCCCTGCAGCCCCTGTTTCAAACGCCGGTGCCCGGAACAACATCTGCGCTGTCTGCGGGAGATCACCCCGGAACAGGTGATGGAGCAGGCGCCATGACAACCCTTCGCCACCGTCTGGAGGGGCTGTTTCTCTCCAACGCCATCGCCTGGCTGCAACGGGGCAGCCTGGAGTCGGCCTTCGCCCGCACCCGTCGCCTGGCCCGCCTCAGTTCCCTGCTGCTGCGCTCGGAATGGCATTGGGCCAGGACCAATCCGCAGTTGATCTTCGGAAACGGTCTTACCGGAGAGGGCTATTCCCGGCTGGCCGCGCTGGCGGTGGAAAACATCTTTCTGAGCCATCTGGAGGGGGTGCGCGTCACCGACATCCGGGTTCGCGACGAAGGCGCGGAGCATCTGCTGGCCGCCCACGCCCGTGGACGGGGCGTCGTGGCCTGCGCCGTGCATCTGGGCAGTTGGGAACCGGGGCTGCGCCATGTGGGGTCCACCCTGGGTCTGCCTTTGGCCACGGTCTATCGCCACGCCAACAATCCCCTGGCGGAGGCTCTCTTCACGGAACTGCGCCAACCCTACGGCTGCACCTGGATTCCCCGGCGCGAACCCCGCGCCATCGTGACGGCCTTGTTGAAAAAGCAGGTGCTGGGACTGATGGTGGACATCAACACCCGCGAAGGCGGCATCGTGGCCCCGTTTCTGGGGGTGCCCGCCCTCTGCCCTGCGGGTCCCGCCCGGCTGGCCATGCGTTTTCAAGCCCCGGTGGTCCCTCTGGTCTGCGTGCGCGAAGCCCCCGGAGAGGCCTGTCTCAAGGTGGGAGAAATTCTGGAGCCGCCCGAAAAACAGGCGGGTGAAGAGGAGGAACACGCCTTCACCGCCCGCATTCAAGAGGCCTTCACCCCCTGGATCGTCGAATACGCCGAACAGTACAATTGGCTGCACGGACGCTGGCGCTCCCGTCCCGACGGTCGCCATCTGACCCGCAAGGATCCGGTGGAGGCCTTGCTGCGGGAACGCACCACCCCACCCCTGCCGCTGCATCCCCGGGTGCGGCGTCTGCTGGAGTCCTGACGGTGCGGCTGCTGCTGGTCAAGATCTCCTCCATGGGGGATCTGCTGCACTGTCTGCCCGCAGTCAGCGATTTTCGCCGGGCCCATCCCGATGCCCATCTCACCTGGCTGTGCGAACCCGCCTACGCCGATATCCCCCGCTGGCATCCGGGGGTGGATCGGGTGGTGGAAATTCCCTTGCGCCAGTGGCGTCGCACCCCCTGGGAAAGTTTGCGCCACGGCGCCCCCTCCCGCTTTTTGCAGGCTTTGCGGCAAGAGCCCTTTGATTGCATCGTCGATGCCCAAGGCTTGTTGAAGAGCGCGCTGCTGGCCCGTCTGGCCCGTGGCATTAACCGCTGGGGCCCCGATGAATCCTGGGTTCGGGAGCGGCTGGCATTGCCGTTTTACCGCCATCGGGTGGCGTGTCGGGCAGAGGATCATGTGGTGCTGCGGTTGCGACGCCTTCTGGCCGGAGCGGGCGACTATGCCCTCCCCGCGACGCCCCCGGTATTCGGCCTGGATGCCAATCGTCTGCCCGAAGCGCCCCTGCCGGTCGATCAGCCCTTCGTGATGCTGTTGCACGGCACCGCCTGGAGCAGCAAACTCTGGCCGGAACCCTTCTGGGGGGAACTGGCCCGACGCTGTACGGTCGAGGGTTGGCGGGTGCTGTTGCCACGGGGCAATGCGGAAGAAGAGGCACGGGCCCATCGCCTGCGGGAGGCCGCCGGAACGGGTGCGGTGGTTTTGCCGCCTCTCTCCGTCGGCCAGTTGGCGGCGCTGATGGTCCGGGCGGTGGGGGTGGTGGGCCTCGATTCGGGTCTGGCTCATCTGGCCACCTGCCTTTCGGTTCCGGCGGTCACCCTGTTCGGGGCCACCAATCCGGCTTACTCCGGTCTGCCCGGAAACCGCCAGATTCATCTCCAATCCAGCCTTGATTGCGCGCCGTGCATGTTGCGCCGCTGTCCCCTGCCGGTTTCGGGTCCGCTGCATCCCCCCTGTTTCCGCTCCGTTTCGCCGGATCAGGTATTGCGCGCCCTCAAGGGGGTCTGTCGATGACCCGGCCCCCGCTTTCGGCGGTCATCATCTGCCAAAACGCTGCCACGGTATTGCCCCCCTGCCTGGAGAGCCTCGATTTCGTCGATGAGATTCTCCTGGTCGATTCCGGCAGTCGGGATCCGACCCTGGAGATCGCGCAGCGTTTCGGCTGTCGGGTGGAGCAACACCCCTGGCTGGGTTTCGGTCCCCAGAAACACTTGGCCGTGAGCCTGGCCCGCCACGATTGGGTGTTGTGTCTCGACAGCGACGAACGGGTCTCCCCCGAGTTGCGTCGGGCCATCCTCGACGCCCTGGACAATCCCCGTTTCCAGGCCTACCGCTTCCCGCGCCGCAACCGTTTTCTGGGGCGCTGGCTTTATCACGGCGAGGGGTATCCCGACTACAATCTGCGTCTGTTCCATCGCCAAAAGGCCCAGTGGACCAGCCACCCGGTACACGAGTTCGTGCAACCCGAGGCCGGGGTTGCCGTCGGCGTATTGAAGGGGGATCTGCTGCACGAATCGGAACAGGGCATCGCCACCTACCTGGACAAACAGAACCGCTACACCAGCCTGCAGGCGGGGATTCTCTTTGAAAAGGGCTTCCGCTGCCGCTGGCATCATCTGCTGCTGAGTCCGCTGGTGCGTTTCATCAAGTTCGCCCTGTTGCGCCAGGGACTGCGCGACGGCATCCCCGGCCTGATCCACATCGGCCTGGGCTGCTTGAATACCTTTGTGAAGTATGCCAAGGTGTTGGAGCGGGAATGGAACGCCAAACGAGAGGGTGACTCATGAGCCCATTGCATCGCATCACCGCCGATCCGGGGCAATGCGGCGGGCGTCCGTGCCTTCGGGGCCTGCGGATACGAGTCAAGGATATTCTGGAGATGCTGGCCTCCGGCATGTCCGCCGAGGAGATCCTGGCGGATTATCCCTATCTGGAAGCGGAGGATATCGTTGCCGCCCTGGAATACGCCACCCGGCAGATTGACTATCCCATTCTGAGCGTGGCGTGAGGTGTATTTTCTGGTGGATACTCAACTGCCTGTAACCCTGGCCAGTCTGCTCTCCAGTCTTGGACACAGAGCCGACCACCTGCTGGGCCTCGGTTTGGCGGGAACTTCCGATTTCGCCGTCTGGGATTATGCTTCAGTACCTTTGGCTATACCTATTCCTTACGCCAGAACCCTTCACGCTTTTCTGAGTAGCTAAACCCAATACTTTTAAGATTATCTGAAGCTGGATGATCGGAAGAATTTAAATAAACCCAGAAATTACCACCGGCACCCCTAGAATCCTCAACTGACAATCCGTGGGTATTAGCTATTTCCCGAGCAGCTCTTTCCCAACCAACAAACTTGGCAGATTGCACGAGAGCAGGTGAATTACCATTTCCAGATGATATGGGGGCAATTTTTTTCATTGGTTTGGATTCGCGCATTATTAAGAAATCGTTATAATAAGGAGCATTCTTAATATGAGCATGCCCAAATTCCTCTGCATGACAGGCAACACACAAGACAGCGATGTTCTCGGGACGCGAATCATTTTTTTGCCCATTTTTGTGATGAGCATGCAAATACCTTTGGTGTTTTATTAAATTAATTTTACACTTTTCACAGCAGTACCCTCTGACCCTTTTTATTCTTTCAGCAATATCATAAAAATCATTAGGGTAATTGTTGATCGGAGCGTCTTTGTCCGTACTCGCAGGAGTATCTAATATGAATGTCTTTTTATAGCGTTCAAAGAACTTCGCTATACTGAAACGCCTTACAAAGTCGAGGCGTGCAGCTTTATTCATTCCAAATCCGAATCTTTCCCAGTTCAATCGCGTTAAGCAATTCTGGCAAACCAAAAGCCGTTCTTCCCGGTGAATGGGCATTCCATTCGACTGCACTACATTAATGACAAACAAACCATCTTCTCTGGTAGAAACCACATACCGTTCAAATCGATCATTGGACCTCATTTTTTCCAGCGTGTCGCAGTTTGCAATGTGAAATTTCGGCAATCCACGATTGTTATTATTGAAACTAACGATATCACGAATATAAATAATTATTCTACTATTTTTGTAGGCTATCGTACCATCTGGCAGAACTTTTACCTCTGATATTGGTATTTCGATACCTTGAGTCGTCAGACGAATAATCTCATCGCAAGTCAAGACGAATCCCTTTTCGGCTATCAAGCTAAAGTCGCCCAAAGGTGCTCCCATCTTTTTGCGCAGCCCGTTGAGAGCATCATCTTGAATGAAATCAGGCAGTTTCACCGTGACACCTCCAAAATAGATGCGATACGAGCATCGGCATCAGTACGAATCTTGAACTCAACACGTTGGGAGCGGAGGGAATTCTCTTTGCCGTCAGATCCGATAATCAACTTCGAGGAGGAGAGCCCATTTGCTGTCAAGTGCCGGCGCAACCAATCCTGCTCTTTTAGCGCGTCCGGCAACTGAAGAATATACTGAAGAGTCGATCTGGTGCGGGATTGGGATAGCTCCATATTTTTAAAATAGGCATAATCCGTTGCACTATCCTGACCCCAAGAACTGGACGTATGCCCCTCCACCCGTATTTCGGTAATTGAGTTACGATACTTATCAGAGGACAGGATAGAAACATAACGAGGGAAGAACTCGTTGAGAATAATCGTAAACCTGGGCTTGAGTATCGCAGAACCAATATCGAACAAAACCTCTGGCTCCTTGAAGCGAACGGTCAAATCCGCATCCAATTCGGCTCCCCAGCGCCCCAGATCCTTCCGGAATTCGCTATCCAGATCATTATAGAGGTCCGAGCGAAGCTGATCATAGAGAATAGCAACTCGTTTTATTTTGTCTGAATCAGCCTCTACTTTTACCATGAAGGACACGGCAAGCAACATAAAGAACATCATTAGGCCCGTCATCAAGTCGCTGAGCGGTATCCAGTGGTCATCCTGCTCTGATGTCAGATTGGGCTTGTCCATGGGTAAGCTAACTCTGTCTCACGGCGTTTGTGATTTCGCGCAAGGCTGCTACTAGCGGTTCATAGTCTCTCACAAACTGCTGGGAAAGAGCAGTAAGTTGCTTACCTAGCGACTCCAGAGATTTCGTCAACTCCTTCTCTAAAGCCAAATCCAAGGTAGCAACCTGCTGCCCGGATTTATTGATCATCTCCTGGACCTGACTATTAAATTTCTCATTGGTAGCACGTATTCCTTCAGACATCACATCCTGACCTTCTGCAAGTGATTTCTTGATGGCTTGGGCGCTTTCCTGCACACTGCGCCCCATCATCTCGTTGGCCTGGGTGGACCCCTCTTTTACTTGATGAACACATTTGAGAACAGTGTTCTCGACCTCCAAGAGTGCCTTTTCCAACTTCTCCAACTGGGCAGCAGAACTATTGATCACCTTCTCCACAGAAGTCCGCATGTTTTCCATGCTCGAACGAGCGGCAATGGCCATATCTTCGTTGGCCTTCTGGGTTGATCGGGCTATCTGAGCAGCGAAATCGACGATGCGAGTTTCGATCTCGGGCAAGCTCCTGGAGGCCGTGATGAATAACTGGCCCAAGGAGGTCATACCTTCCTCCAACGACTTCCGCTGGATTTCGATGGCTTGCAGGAGATTAGCCAAATCCTGCGCAGTTCGGGTATATTGCTCGGCATGGCTGACCAAATTTTCAAACTTCAGAGAGGCCTGCTCCAGCGATTTTGTGTTGCGTTCCTGCTGAACGATCATCTCACCCATTTGAGCACGATAGCGTTCTTGCCAAATCAAAATATCACCTACTGCCGAATTGAGTTTCTTGAAATTCTCACCAAACTGCTCGTTGATCTTGGTATTGAAATCACGCATGACCTGTTCCAAGGCCTCGATGAGGGCTTTGGAGTTATTGTCTGCCATAGTGCGGGTAAATTCTTCCATAACGCGCTTTACGCTATCAAGACGATCGTTGCTCTCCTGGCGCCCCAATTTGAGTTGAGTGATGAGAGTTGAGTCGTCAGTGCCAATTAGTGCCTGACGCAGAGCAATAAGATGGACAGCCAGATCGTCAATAGTCGCTCCTTGGGAACGGATAATCTCCCCTTTGTGAACTGGGATTCCCCAAATAAGCTCTCGCATTTTAATCAACAGTGCAGACCCAACACCAAACACGGATGCCCAAAATGCAGTCCGCAACCCATCCAGTAGCGCAGGAACACTGCTTTGAATATTTTTTGCATCAAAGTAAAATAACCCTTTGGCAATACCAAGAAAGGTAAAAAATATTCCCATTGTTGTTAGAATCGATGGGGCACGCGCTGCCGTTTTTGAGTTAAAGAAAAAGACAAACAAGACAAACATGCTAACAATAATAGAAATATAGACTAATGTTTCGTTAGGGAGTTCCAGGAGATTCATGTATACCTCGCCATCAAACTACGAATTAACCGAAATCTAGCTCATTCAATGTGAGTCATTTCTTTCGACTTCTAACGTGAGATGATCCTGATCACGCTGCCCGGACTTGAACATCTGTTTTGGAGCAATACCTCCTCGACATTTTTAACACATCGCCAACCTCAGCCGCCAACAAATCCAGTGCCAACACCACCTCACCGCCGCCCGCAATGGGCATGGCAGCCTCCCGCTCTTCCTCTTCAAGATGCCACTTGCTGACCACATTGGTATCAACGATAGGGATCGTCACACCCGTCCCGATCCTGGCGAATCAGTACCTCCGACGACGTAGGCAAGCCCTTCGGCGACCAGGGCGACATGGCGGCGATGGCATTGGCTTGTGCCACCAGCTCGGCCTTGGAGGGGAACTCCTTCGCGACAAGGATTTCCCGTACAGGTCTCTCCATGGGAATACCCCGAAGGGAGGCTGCGTGTTCCAGCCTCCGAACCACTTCTTCATCCATATTTCGAATCCGAAGCTGTGCCATGACCGTCTCCACGACGTTCTCGAAAATATCACGCCTTCTGCCGCAGGGCTTTCGCACCCCAACCATACCCTCCGGGAAAAACATAACAGAACGGTTGACCGCAAGCAATAATTCCGTTAGATTTTCATAGCATGAACAGCAACGAATTCAAACGCTGGCTGGCACAGCAAGGGGCAACCTTCGCACCCGGACGCGGAAGCCATCTCCGGGTCTATCTGAATGGCCGGATGTCGATATTGCCGATGCATTCCGCTGAATTGAAGAAGGGTACCGTCGAGGCCATCAAAAAGCAGCTTGGTCTGAAACAGGAGTCTGCCTGATGTGGGATTACGCCATCGAACTCACTCCCGCCGAAGAAGGGGGGTTTGTCGTCACCTTCCCGGACCTTCCTCCCGCCATCACCCAGGGAGAAGACCGGGACGAATCCCTCATGCGAGCCAAGGATGCCCTGGAAACCGCCCTGGAGATGTATATCGACACCCGGAGAGCGATCCCTTTGCCCTCACCCGCCAATGGCCGCCCCACGGTCTGCCCCGACGCCCTGATCTGCGCCAAACTGGCCCTTCATCAAGCCATGCAGGAGGATGGGGTACACAGGACGGAACTGGCCAAACGACTGCACTGGCACCTGCCCCAGGTGGATCGACTGCTGGACCTGCGCCACGCCTCCCGCCTCGACCAGATTGAAATGGCGCTGGCCGCCATGGGACGACGGGTGGTCGTGAGCGTGGAGGCCGCCTGAGTGATGGACTGCTATCCAGCAAGCTTAAAAACTTTTGGCGATGTACGTTAACAGAAGAATTGTAAACAAAGCAAAAGTCAAAAGATAGAACATTTTCTTTTTTTGATATTTTAAAGGATAAATATTGAAAGGAAGCTGATTCATCTCTCATCTGCTTTACCTGGAAAGCAACTCCTCATACAGCGCCAGCAACTTCTCCCCCATGGCGGCAAAGCTCAGGGGCAGCACCGTCTCGCGGGATTTTCGGCCCATTTTCTCCCGCAACGCCCCATCGTGCAGACGGGTCATGGCCAGGGCCAGGGCGGTTTCGTCCAGGGCGTCCACCAGATAGCCGTTCTCGCCGTCGGCGATCAGGTCCACCGCGCCGCATTTGCGGGAGGTGATCACCGGCAGTCCACACGCCATGGCCTCCAGCACCGCATTGGCGAATGGATCGTAGAGCGACGGCAGTACAAAAGCGTCCGCTGCACCATAGAAGGGGCCCACATCGGGCTGGGCGCCGGCGAAACGCACCCGGTCCTTCAAGCCCAAGCGCGCGGCCATCCTTTTGTAACGCCGCAGGCTCTTCTCCTGCCCGACAACCATCAACCAGGCCTCGTCGGTCTGGCGGGCCAGGGCCGTCAGAACCTGGGCCAATCCTTTGCGCTGGTAGCCCGAGCCCAGAAAGAGAAACAGCACCGCCTCCTCGGGAATCTTCCACTCCCGACGCAGGGCTTCCCGGTGTCTGACTTTGAGGTCGGGGTGAAAGGCCTCACTGTCCACGCCGTTGTAAATGACGTGCAACAGCGATTCATCGACCCCGTAGTTCTCCTGAATCTCCTCTTTGACCATGGCGGAGTTGCAGATCACCGCCTTGAGGCGCGGACTGCGGTAAAGCCGCCCCTCCATGAAACGGGTGTAGGCGTGATAGGGACTGTAACGGTCGAGAAACCGGCGCAAACCCGAAACCACCCGCCCCCGCTGCTCCAGCCAGACGGCGTGAACACCATCCCCGGCCCGGTAGATGTCACAGCAGGGCAGCCTTTCGTGAGACTGCACCAAGACCCCGTCCCGACTGGAAAGCAAACGGCAGACGCCCCAGGCGAAACCCGCATCGCGCCACAACCGCCCCAGGAAGAAGGGGTTGCAGACCACCCCGTTCACGGCGGCGCTGCCCCCGTCCCAGGAACGGGCCACGATGGAGACCTGCGCCCCCTGTCGCCGCAGGGATTCCAGGGCCCGGTCCAGAAAACGCTCCGCCCCGCCGAAGGCGGAAAATCGCTGCCTGACCAATACGATGCTTTTGTTGACGCTCATCAGCGGTTTGTCCATCGGAAAAAGTGCGATATCATCACCCGCCTGGATCACCTTGCCAACACGTAGCGGGGAAGCATGGAAGCCGGATCGAACCCCAGCGCCGTTTCACCACCCTGGCGCATTCTGCATGTGGAGGCCTCCTGCGGCTGGGGCGGACAGGAGATCCGCACCCTCACCGAAGCGCGAGGCCTGATCGGGCGCGGCCACGAACTGCTGCTGCTGGCCCCCGAAGAAGCCCATATCCTGCGCAACGCCCCCCAATATGGCGTGCCCGCCCAGGCAACCCCCTTGGGTAAGAAGAGTCTGTCGGCTCTGTGGGCAATGCGCAAGCAACTTCTCCGCTTCGCCCCCCATATTGTGGTCTCCCACAGCTCGGTGGACAGTTGGCTGGCGGCGGTGGCGGTGCGCACCCTTGCCCCGCGACCTCCGCTGCTGCGCCTGCGCCACGTCTCCACCACCGTGGGTCAGGATCCCCTGACCCGCTGGCTCTACAGCAAAGGCTGCGACCATCTGGTCACCACCGGAGAGGCGCTGAAAAGCCGGCTGCACAGCGAAAACGGCGTTGCCCCGGACCACATGACCTCGATCCCCACCGGCATCGACCTGGAACGGTTCCATCCCGGCGACAAATCGGCGGCGCGGCACGCCCTCGGTCTGCCGGAGACCGCACCGATCGTGGGCATCGTGGCCACGCTGCGCAACTGGAAAGGTCACGTCTACCTCTTCCAGGCCATGGCGGAATTGATCCGGGAAGAGCCATCCCGCCACCTGCTGGTGGTGGGGGATGGCCCGCAACGGGCCAATCTGCAACGACTGGCCGCTGAACTGGGCCTCACGGAGCGGCTGATCATGCCCGGAAACCGAGAGGATGTGCCCCTCTGGCTGCAGGCCATGGATCTCTTCGTGCTGCCCTCCTACGCCGAAGAGGGGGTGCCCCAGGCCCTGATGCAGGCCATGGCCACGGGTCTGCCGGTGATCTCCACCCCCATCGGCAGCATCGGGGAATTGGTCATTGCCGAGCAGACCGGCCTGCTGGTGCCGCCGAAACAGAGCGACGCCCTGGCTTCGGCCATTCGCCGTCTTCTGGAACATCCCGAGCAGCGGCAGCAACTCGGGGAGGGGGCTCTGCATCATGCCCGCGAACATTGCGGGCTGGAACGGATGCTCGACCGCATGGAGGCCCTGTTTCATCGCCTCATCGTCCCAGCGACGGGGAGTCGCTGAATGTGCGGTATCGCGGGACTACTCTCCCACCGTCCGGTGGCGCCGGGTCTGCTGCAGGCCATGCTGGAGCCGTTGCGACCCCGTGGTCCGGATGTGGCCCGTTGTCAAACCTGGGAACCGGACCACGCCGTGCGCACCGCCCTGCTGCACACCCGCCTGAGCGTGCGGGATCTGCGGGAGGCGGCCCACCAACCCATGTCCAGTCCCGATGGACAGGTGTGGATCTGCTACAACGGCGAGGTCTACGGCTGGGAGACGGATCGGGCGCAACTGGAAAGTCAGGGCTTCGCCTTTCAAACCAGCGGCGACACGGAGTTCATCCTCAAGGCTTATCTGGCCTGGGATCTGGGCTTCCTGGAGCGTCTTCGCGGCATGTTCGCCCTGGCCATCCTCGACTTCCGCCAAAACCGGCTGCTGCTGGCGCGTGACCGGCTGGGCATCAAGCCCCTGGTCTACACCCGCAACCGTCACGGCGTGGCCTTCGCCTCCGTGGTGCGTGCCCTGGTGCCTTTTCTGCCCGAGGAGGAACGCCGCTTCGACCCGGAAGCCCTGGACGCCTATCTGGCCCACCGCTATATACCGGGATCCCGCTCCGTCTATCCGGCCATCCGGCGCCTGCCCCCCGGTTATCTCGCCCGGATCGACCTGCGGGATCATCAAATGGAGATCCGACCCTACTGGCAACTGGCTGCCACCCGTCACCCCGGCAATCTGGCGGAACGGGTGCGGGAGGCGGTGCAGCTGCGCACCCCGTCGGACCGGCCTCTGGGGCTCTTTCTCAGTGGCGGCATCGATTCCGCCACCGTGGCCGCCTCCCTGCCCGAAGCGGTGCGCCCCCGCATGCAGGCCTTCACCATGGGCTTTCCCGGCACCCCTTTCGACGAGTCGCCCACCGCCGCCCGTCTCGCCGCACGCCTTGGGTTTCCCCATACCATTTTGCAGATCCGGGAAGAGTTGGCCGAGGATTTTCCCCGCATCGTGGCCGATCTGGACGAGCCCTTCGCCGACCCGAGCGCCATTCCCACCTGGTATCTGGCCCGTGAAACCCGCAAATCCGCCGTGGTGGTGCTGGGCGGCGACGGGGGGGACGAACTCTTCGGCGGCTACAAACGCTACGCCAAACACCTCGCCACCCGCTGGCAGCCCCGTTTGCCGGGAATCTGGCCCACCTTCACCCCCCACGCCCCGCCGGGCCGCCTGGCCAAGATCAACGACGCCCTCGCCCTCTCCTGGGAGGAGTCCTACATGTTGCGCTTTTCGGGGCTGTTCCCCGCCATGCGGCGCTTTCTGCAGCCCGATTTTCCCGTCAACCCCAAACCCTACTGGAAAACGCCCCCTTCCGCCCCGAATGTCTCCCCCCTGGAGCGCCTCTCCTGGATCGATTTTCACAACTATCTGCCCGACTACATCCTGCGCAAGGCCGATCTCTGCACCATGGCCCACGGCCTGGAGCTGCGGGTGCCCCTGCTGGACCACAAGCTGGTGGAAGAGGTCTGGGCGCTGCCTCACCCCGAACGCTTCACCCGACCCGCCAAACTGGCTTTGAGACCCTGCTGTCCCCCCTGTCAGGAGGAGCGGCTCTTCACCGCCCCCAAACGCGGCTTCAATCCCCCCTTGAACACATGGTTGACCGGTCCCCTGACACCGTTCCTGCAGGATCTCGGTCCCCGCCTGCAACAGGTGAGCGGGGCTCAAATCGAGGCCGGCGCAGTCACGGCATTGACAAGGGCTTTTCAACAGGGCCACCATCGACTGGCGGAACAGGTGTTTCAACTCCTCCTTCTGACCCTCTCCCTGGAACAGTTGACCCGTCATGGCGCGCATCGCCTTCATTGAAGCAACCGTCACCTGGTCCTACGGAGGCATCCAAACCTGGGTCTGGAGCCTGGCGGAAAACCTTGCCCGCCGAGGGCATCAGGTGACCCTCTTTTCCGCCGAGGCCGCCTCGCTGCCGACGGTCCCCTTCGAGATCCGCACCTACCCCATCCGCAAGAGAGACCGGTTTCCCGATCTGGGCAGCCGCTTTCAGCGTATCGGCGAACGCCTTTCCCTGCTCCCTCCCGCCCGAGGCGATTTCCTGGCGGGCCGTTTCGACTGGGCCATCCTCACCAAACCCTTCGATTTCTTCTGGCCCTGGCTGCTGCCTCGCGGCACCACCACCCGCTTCGCCTTTTGCAGCGGGGGCACCGACTTTTTTCCGGGCGACCGCAAGCTGGTCTCCCGCATCGACCGGATTCTTTCCGTAAGCCATTTCAACGCCTGGCAACTGGCGAGCCGTTACAAGCGATTTCCCCTGGTGGTGCCCAACGGCGTGGATTGCAGCCGTTTCCATCCTGCCTCCGAAACACCGGACCGGCAGCGCCTCGGACTGCCCCAGGGGCTGCTCTTCGGTTTCGCCGGTCGCCTGGTGGGGTGGAAGGGGCTGCGCTTCGCCATCGAGGCCCTGGCCAGTCCGGCCATGGCCGACTTTCCCGAAGCCCGTCTGCTGATCATCGGCGACGGCGCGGAAAAACCTCATCTGATACAAAAAAGCGCCGCTCTGGGTCTGGCCGATCGGGTCATCTTTCTGCAAAGCCAGCCGCACCATCAGCTGCCCGAATACTATCGGGCCATCGATTGCGGCGTCTTTCCCAGCATCGGGGATGAGGCCTTCGGCATCACCATCGCCGAAGCCATGGCCAGCGGCAAACCGGTCATCGCCAGCCACGTCGGCGGCATCCCGGAGGTGGTGGGCAACCAGGAGGCCTGCGGCATCCTGACACCCATCGGCGATGCCCGGGCCTTGGGCCGGGCCATGGCCCGTCTCGCCGCCGATGCCCGTGAACGCGAGACCATGGGCATGGCCGCCCGACAGCGCATTGTGCAACGCTTCACCTGGGATCACGTCTCCGCTTTGCTGGAGCAGGCCTTGCAACTCCCCACTCCTTAGAGAAGCCCATCATGCGTCTGGCCTACCTCGACCCCCATCCCGTGCCCGATGACTCCCCCGAAGCCCTGCAGATTCTGCAAACCGTGGATGCCCTGGGACGCCTGGGTGTCGAACTCTACCTGGTCACCCCCCGGCCCGTGCAAAGCGTGGAGGGCATCCTGGGCAGACCTCTGTCCGCCAGGGTCAGCCTGTTGCCTTACGATGCCCCGAGACTGCTGTCGCGGTTTTCCAACCGGCCCTTCTACCGGCACGCCGAACGGCAACTGGCCCGGCTGGCCCCCGATGTCGTTCTGCTGCGCAATCTGAAGCTGGCCGACAGGCTTCTGGCCCAACCGGGCCACCCGCCGCTCTTTTTCGAAACCCACGAGCATTTTGCCCGCAGCTTTCAGGAGGAGCATCCCCTCGACTCCTGGAAGAGGCGGCGCAAGGGATATCTTCTGCAGCAACGGGAGGCACGGGTCTATACCCGCTGTCAGGGGCTGCTGACCATCACCCCGCACCTCTACCCCGATCTTCAGGCCGCCTACGGCTTCGACACCCCCCACCGGGTGGCCCCCAGCGGGGTGGATCTGGAGCTGGCGTCCCGCAGCCGGGTTTCCCCGGCAACCGGAGGCCCGCCGACCATTCTCTATCTCGGCAGTCTGCACCGCTGGAAGGGACTGGAAACGGCGTTGCAGGCCATGGGGCAGGTGGAAGGGGCGCTGCTGCGCATCGTGGGCGGAGAGGATGGGCGCATTGCCGAGTTGCAGGCCCTGGCCCGACAGTTGGGAGTCGCCGACAAGGTGGACTTCGCCGGACGCATCGCCCCCTTGCGTCGTTTCGAGGCCATCGCCCAGGCGGATATCTGTCTTTTACCTCTGAGCCACACCGGTTTGGGCAGTCGCTATACCAGCCCGCTGAAGCTCTTCGAATATCTGGCCATGGGCAAAGCGGTGGTGGCCGGTGATCTGCCGACCATTCGGGACGTGTTGCACCACGGGGAAAACGGCTGGCTGGTGAACCCGGAGGATCCCACCGCTTTGGCCGATGGTCTGAATACGCTGCTGCGGGACGAGGCCCTGCGGCACCGGCTGGGGGAGGCGGGAGTGCTGGTGGCAAGGCGATATTCCTGGGCCGAGCGGGCCCGGCAGATGCTGGAATTTTTTCAACAGCATGGCAAACCGACAGAAAATGTCACCCCTTTGGCGGCGCGGGAGTCGGTCTGATGCCCCACTCCGTCGAGACGCCATCCCGCATCCTGGTCATCCAAACCGCGCGTATCGGCGACACCCTGCTGGTCACGCCGACGGTGCGCCTGCTGAAAGAGGCCTATCCCCAGGCACATCTGACCTTCATGGGCCACCCGGATCGCGTGGCGCTTTTGGAACACCTGCCCTTCGTCGATCGCCTGCAGGCCTTTCGTCCGAAGCTCGCCCCCCTGCTGGGCCATTTGGCTGGCGTGCGCTGGGATCTGGCCCTGGTTTACGGCCACCACGCCCCGACTCTGCGTTATGCCCTGAGAAGGGCCAAACGGGTCATCGCCTTCCGTCAGCCCGACGACTCCCTCAACGCGCGGCTGCAACCCGCCGTGGCCGAACCCGCCGAACCCCTGCACGCCGTGGAAGAACGTCTGCTGCTGAGCCAACCCCTGGGCTTGCGGGCCGAAAACCTCAAACTGGCCTACCAGGTCAGCCCGGATGAGGCGCGGCAGGCGCAACAGTGGCTGGAATCGACTGCCGGCCCGAACCTGCCCCGCCCCCTGGTGGGCCTGCAACTGCGCAGTTTTCCCACCAAGGCCTACCGGGACTGGCCCCTGGATCATTTCATGACCCTGGCCCATCGTCTCCTCGGCGCTTACCCTCAAGCCGGACTGGTGATCCTGGGGGGTGCGGAGAGCCGGGAAACCGCCCGGATTTTTCAGGCGCGCTTCCCCGGTCGCTGCCTTGTCGCGGCGGGGAACTTCTCCCTGCGGCAGTCGGCGGCGCTCATGGCCCGGCTCGATCTCTACATCGGGGTCGATACCGGCCCCAGCCATCTGGCGGGAGCCCTCGGAATACCCATGGTGGTACTCTACCACTGCCGCTTCCCCGGCCACCTGCTTTGCCCCCGGCAGCACGACAACCTTTCCGTGGTGGAGCATCCGGCAAGGCAAGGTTCTTGCAGTGAGAAGACCTCGATGGCCGAGATCGCTGCGGATCGTGTCTGGTCCGAGGTCGAACACCGGCTGGCCCCGTTCTCCCATTCCAGACCGTGAAGAAACCGCCATGGCCCGCACCAAACCCATTCGATCCATTCTCGCCCAGGGGGGACAGGGCGATGGTCTCATGGCCGTCTACGGTCTGCATGCCTTGATGCAGATCCAGGAGGGATTCCTCTCCCAGGATGCCTGTTTCTATACCCGCACCCTGGCCACACCCCTGGTTCAGGCCCTGCTTCCCGAAATCCGGGCCGATTCCCTCTCGGAAAGTCAGGGGGCCCCGCGTCCTCGTTATCACACCTCGTCCAAAACCTCCTGGACCACCGTCTTTCGCAATCGCTACTCCGGCGACTTCTACCACGATTTCGCCCAACGCCGCCGCCTGGCCTCCTACGGTTATCCCCGTCCCGGTTTCTTCGAACGCATGCTGCAACGCTGGGCCGATGAAACCATGGCCGCCGGCACCCGCTGGCACCGGGAGACCCCGGTCTATTACGGTCACAAGATGTGGGCCCCCCTGGCGGAAGCCTGGGATTGCACGGAAATCGATCTCATGCGAGGGCACTTCCTCTCCTATCCCGTTCTGGCGGGACGCATGCACTCCCTGGCCGTGGCCTCCCCCCTGCCCCCGGAGTGTCCGGAGGATCTGGATCTGGCCATCTTCCCCAGCGGCGCCTCTTTCCAGTTCCTGCCACCGGCCTTTCTGCGCGACCTGACCGAGCAGGCCGGGCTCTCCCCGGAACGCTTCCGCTGCTTTTTCGCCCCCAAGGATCCCCTGCGCCGGGAGTTCGAAGAGGCCGGTCTGCCCTGTGTCACCACCCCCTCCCTGGAAAGCATTCTGGGCGTGGTCGGCCATGCCAGGGTGACGGCCACCTGCGACAGCTTCGTCTCCCATGTGGCCCAACTCGGGGCCAATATCCATCTGGCCTTCATGTCTCACGATCTGCCGGTGCATACCCTGCATCCCGCAGCCGCCAGTCTGGTCATATTCCATCCCCTGGGATGCTGCCCCTGCCATTACCGTAATCGCACCCAGCAGGAACGCTGCTTCGCCAACTCAACAACCTGCAAGGTCTTCAGCGAGGCGGACTATTTGCGGCAGGGTGTGCAGGCCCTTCAGGAAACACTGGGCTGCTCCCCTTCCCAGCCCATCACCGCGTCGTAATAGGCCTCGGTCGCCGCCGCCACCTCCTTCCAACTGAAGCGGTGCTCCACCAGACGCCGGGCATTGTGCGTCACCCGGCGCAAGGTCTCCTGATCCCCCAGAACCCGTTCGATGGCATCCGCCAGAGCGGGTCCGTCCGTGGTGGAGGGATCCAGCAGAAAGGCGTTGCGACCGTCTTCCATGTATTCGACCATGCCCCCGCGCTTCAAAGCCAACACGGGAATTCCCGAAGCCATGGCCTCGATGGCCGCCATGGAAAAAGGCTCCTCAAAGCGCGACGGCACCACCAGCAAATCGGCCAACGGGTGAAAACGGGGCACCTCTTCCGGCTCCACCGTCCCCAGACGAATCACCGGCAATCCCTCCAGACGACGCTCCACTTCCTGGGCAAAGGCCACCCTCTGGCTGGTGGCCGGATCACCCTGGGGCCACTCCCCCAGCAACGCCAGCACATAACGCTCCCGGTCCAGGTGACGGAACGCCTCCACCAGCAGATCCACCCCCTTCTCCTGGGAGATGCGCCCCACATACAGAATCACCTTCTTGCCATCCATCTTGAAGGTGGCCCGCAGGCGCTCCTTCTCCTCCGGCTTCTGCCACCAGGGCACGAACAGGGCCGGATCGACCCCGTTGGGCAGACTCTGGATCACCCGGGCCTTGACACCCTGCTCCCGGCAGCGGTCCAGAATGTATTCGCTGCAGCCAGCCAGCCCGTCGAGTTCCGGCAGGCCCGACACATCCATGTCGTTTTGCATGTGCAGGATGATTTTGGCCCCCGGCACCTTGGCGCGGAGGGGAGCCACCAGTTTGGGGGCGTTCTGGATGTGGATCAGCCCGATCTTCTCCCTGCGGGCGTAATGCGCCACCCGATCCACATAGCCGTAGGGATCCAGTCGGGTCAGCTTGCGAAACAGCCGGGTATAAAGACGCCCGATGCCGATGCGCTGGAACTGGACGTCCCCCTCCCTTTCCCAATCGGGACGGAAGGGATGCGGCGGTGATACGATAAAGGGCTGATAGTTCTCCAACCGTTTGGAGACCGCGTAGATCCAATACTCCACCGCCGCCCCCTTGACCGGGGGAATGGGGTGGATCTCCTGGGTCATCAGCAATACCCGTGTCATGGCAGGATTTCCTTTATCCGACTGGCAAGCAACGGTTCCACATCCTCGAAGCGCAACGTTTCCAGACAATCACTGCGTTTGCTGCCCTTGCAGCCGTCCTTGCCGCAGGGCACGCACTCCCAATCCTGTTGAACGACCAGGTGTTTCCCGGCCTGCTGAATACCGTGGCGATGCGGATAGGGGGTGGTTCGCCCCTCCCAACCGTTGGGCCACGGTCCCCAGTCGAAGGCGCCCGACGGTCCGAACAGGGCCAGGGTCGGCACGCCCATGGCCGCCGCCATGTGCATCGGCGCGGAATCGACCCCCACAAAAAACCGGCACCGCGCCGCCAGAGCCGAAAGCTCCTCCAGGGACAACCGCCCCCGAAGATCGAGTACGGGGGCGTTCATGCGGGATAGCATCTCCGCCGACCAGGCCATGCCGGTCTCGTCCGGCCCGCTGCTCACCACCACGGCAAAGCCCCGTTGCGCCAACCAGTCACCCGTGCGGGCGAAGCCGTCGTGGGTCCAGCATTTGAAATACCAGCGCGCCACCGGATGGATCCAAGCCAGAGGTTGTGCGCCGTCCCACCCCGCCTCCCGCAGAAGCCCCTCCACCCTGGCCGCCGCTTCGGCGGTGGCAACCAGCACCACCTCCCGCCGCCAATTGTCGGGGATGGTGCCCGCGATGAGGTCGAGGTTGCGCTCCACGGTGTGGCGATTGCCCGGAAGGGAGGTCATCGGCTCGGTCAGAAGCCAGCGTCGCCAACGCTTGTCGCCTTCCGAACGCACCAGTCCGGTTCGCTTCGGCGCTCCCGACAGAAAAGCCGTGATCACCCCCCGATCCCCTTCGGTGGTATTGATCACCCAGTCGAAACGCGCCCGTCGCAAAGCCAGAAACCAGCGCAACCCCCGTGCGCCGAAAGCGACCGCGCCCTCCTCCCGCTCCCTTTGGGGAAAGGTCAGGACCGCCTCCAGATGGGGATTGGCCGAGAGCATGCTCTCGGTGCCCCGTTTGACCAGCGCGGTGATGCGGCTGTCGGGATAGTGGGCCTTGAGGGTGGCGATCAAGGCCGTGGTCAGCAGCACGTCCCCGATGTGACGGGACTTGATGACCAGGATGCGCTGCGGAGAATCATTCATGGCCCCTCTTCCACCGGTTCGCGGAATTGCAGGGCGTGCAGCCGGGCATATTCCCCGTCCAGGGCGATCAGCTCGGCGTGGTTGCCGATCTCCACGATCTCCCCTTCCCGCAGGACCACGATGCGATCCACGCTACGGATGGTGGAGAGACGGTGGGCGATCACCAGGGTGGTGCGGTGGGTCATCAGGCGCTCCAGGGCCTCCTGCACCGCCAGCTCGCTCTCGCTGTCGAGGGCGGAGGTGGCCTCGTCCAGAATCAGGATGGGGGCGTTGCGCAGCAGGGAACGGGCGATGGAGAGGCGCTGGCGCTGCCCGCCGGAGAGTTTGATGCCCCGGTCGCCGATTTCGGTGTCGAAGCCTTCGGGCAATCCGAGGATGAAATCCAGGATGTTGGCATCCCGCGCCGCCTGTTCCACCGCCTCGCGGGTGGAGTGGGAAGCCCCGTAGGCGATGTTGTTGCCGATGGTGTCGTTGAACAGGATGACCTCCTGGGTCACCATGGCGATCTGGGAACGTAAACTCAGCATGGAGCAGTCCCGGATGTCACACCCGTCGATGCTGACCCGCCCCGACTGCACGTCGAAAAAGCGCGGCACCAGATGCACCAGTGTCGATTTACCGCTGCCGCTCTTGCCCACCAGGGCCACCCGCTCCCCAGCACGGACGGTCAACTCGATGTTTTTCAACACCGGATCGAGCCCTTCGCCGTAGGAAAACCAGACCCCTTCGAACCGCAGTTCGCGCTGGATCGGCGGCAGCTCGACGGCCTGGGGGGCATCCTTCATATCGGGTTCGATATCGAGGAAATCGAAGATGCGCCGTGCCGCCGCCAGGCTCTCCTGCAACGAGTTGTTCAGTCCGGTGAAGCGCTTGATGGGGGTATAGGCCATCAGCAACGCGGTCATGAAGGAGAAGAAGTTGCCGGTGGTGGTCTGCCCGTCGATCACCGTCTGTCCACCGTAGAGAATCACGCCGCAGACCGCCACCCCGGAGATCAGATCCATGGAGGGATTCGACAGGGAGCGCACCACCGCCGCCCGGAGATTATTGGTCAGCACCTGTTCCGTCACCCGGGTGAAGGCCTTCTGCTCGTACTCTTCCATGCAGAAGGCCTTGACGATGCGCAGTCCGGAGATGGTCTGTTCCAGGTGGGTGACCACCCCTTCCATCAGCTCCTGACGGGTGCGGGAGAGTTTGCGCATGCGCCGTCCGAAGCGGTAGATCAGGTAGCCCGCCAGCGGCAGGCCCAGCATGGCGATCAGGGAGAGGGACCAGTCCCGATAGACCACCACGCCCAGCAGAAAGACCACGGTCATGCCTTCCCGAAGGATGTTGGAGATCACCGTGGAGGCGGCCCCCTTCAGCAGGGTGGTATCGTTGGTGATGCGGGAGATGAGCGCCCCGGTGCTGGTGGAGAGGAAAAAGGAGAGATCCAGGGTCAGCATGTGGCGGTAGATGCGCAGTTGCAGGGTCTGCACCACGCGGTGGCCCACCATTTCCATCATGTAGGTCTGGACATAGTAGGCCACCCCGCGCACCATGAAGATGCCCAGCACCGCCAGAGGGATCACCATCAGCATCTGGCGGTCCTGTTTGATGAAGACCTGGTCCAGAATGGGTTGCACCAGATAGGCGATGGCCCCGTTGGTGGCCGCGAGGACGATCATGCCCAGCATGGCGGGCAGCAGTTTCCAGCGGTAGGGCCAGACGATCTCCCAGAAGCGGTGCAGCAGGGCCTTGTTATTGATTTCCGAAACGATAGCCGGTTTCATGCCTTGGAAATGGTCCCCCATGAAAAACGAGCCGAAAAAAAGGCTTCACCGTAACCCGACACCACCATCGGCGCAATGTTTGCCGGAAGATTCCACCCACCCGGATCCCTTTACGGAGGGACTCTCGTGCCATCTGGTGGGGGGCGCGGTGCGCGACGCGCTCCTGGGACGCCCCTCCGCAGAGCGGGACTGGGTGGTGTTGGGCGCCACGCCGGAGGCGATGCTGGAGCGTGGTTTCAAACAGGTGGGGCGGGCCTTTCCGGTTTTTTTGCACCCCGAAACCAAGGAGGAGTATGCCCTGGCCCGCACCGAAAACAAGACCGCCCCCGGACATACCGGCTTCGAGGTGCGCTTCTCCCCCGATGTCACCCTGGAGGAGGATCTGCAACGGCGCGATCTGACCATCAACGCCATGGCCCTGGATCCGCGCGGCAACACCCTGCTGGACCCCTGGGGGGGGCGGCGGGATCTGGAGAAGCGATTGTTGCGCCACGTCTCCCCCTCCTTTCGGGACGATCCCCTGCGGGTACTGCGGGTGGCCCGTTTTCGGGCTACGTTGAACGGCTTCACCGTGGCCGGTGAGACCTCTGTGCTGTTGACCGAAATGGTCGGCCACGGCGAATTGGCCTGTCTCTCCCCGGAACGCCTCTTCGACGAGACCCGCAAGGCCCTGGGCGGAGAGAACCCGGCGGCCTTCTTCACGGCGCTGGAGGAGTGGGGCGCCCTGCAGGCCCTCTTTCCCGAACTGGCCGCCCTGAAACGGCGCAGCCCCTGCCGCTGCCACCATCGGGCCGCAACCCTCTGGCAGCACGCCCTGCAAGCCCTCGACGCCGCCTGCGGCCTCAGCCGGGATCCCCGCCTGCGTCTGGCGGCCCTGTTGCACGAACTGGAGCCGGAGGAGGCCAGAGGCCTCTGCCGGCGTCTGCGGGCCCCCAACGCTTACCAGGAGGCCGCCTTCCTGGGCTGCCGCTTTCATAAACCCGTGCGTCGTGCCCTGGCCCTCTCCCCCACCGGTATCCTGCGCCTGCTGGACGCCATGGATGTCTGGCGTCAGCCGGAGCGGTTGAACGGGGTTGTTCAGGTTTGTCGGGCCGATCTGCTGGCCCGTCGGGCGGAAGCAGCGTCGCTGCCCCAATTGACCTTTCTGGAAGCCTGTCTGGAGCAGGGACGCCGCCTCACCGGCGCCTCTCTGAAGCTCCCTCCCGGTCCCGAACTGGGCCTCGCCCTGCATCAGGCCCGCCGTCGTCTCATCGCCCGCTTGCGCCGGGGCTACTGATAATCCCCCTGCAACTGGAAGCCCGCCCAATAGGCCGGGTGGGAAAACTGCCGTTTCACCGTCACCTGGGCGGCGCGCAGACTCTCGGCCTTGTTGCGTTTGGCGTATTCCCGATAGAAATGTTTCATCAACACCGCCGTGGCCAGATCGTCCACCCGCCACAACGAGGAGATGAGGGCGTGGGTGCCGGCATAGAGGAAGGCCCGGTTCATGCCGATGATCTCCCCGCCGTGCTGCTGGCCCAATCCCGTCTGACAGGCGCTCAGGGTGACCAGGTCGGCGTTGATCTCCAGGGAGAAGATCTCCTTCATGGTCAGGCGTTGCTGATCATCTTCCCTGCCCGACAGAAAGAGGGCCGAAAAGAGGGGATTGACCCCCTGAAACTCCCCGTGAGCCGCGATGTGGATGATGCCGTAGCGGGAGACGTTGCGGGTGAACCACTCTTTGGATGCCTTGGCTCCCACCAGGAAATCGCCGTCCGGGAAAGGCCAGCGAATGCTGTTGGCTTCCAGTTCCGCCAGGGGCAGATTCAGATTGAAGTTGCCCAGATCGGGATTGCCCATGGCCAGCACACGGGTGTTCTTCACCGCCTTGCGTTTGCCCTGGGAGAAGATGGCCGCCGAGGCCGAAGGCGCGTAGAAAAGGGGACGTTCATCCACCAGGTAGCCCTTGGGCCCCCGCAGCGCCGAAAAGGAGAGGAAATGCAGCGGCCCGTCGGGAATGATGCCCAGGTAGCGCACCGAGGCCAGGGCCTCGCCCACCGGAGCCACCAGCCAGCCGTAGAGCCGCTCCAGAATCGGATCCACCGGTTCCAGCCGCTGCATGCGCTCCCGGTATTGCCGAATGGTCTCCCCCAACTCCCCGGCCCCCACGGCCACCTTGAAAAAGCGGGTCCGGCCCGGTTCCACCAGCCAGATGAACAGCTCCTTCTCACCGATCAGATAGGCCAGATAGGCCACGCCCGGCTCCACCTTGGCTTCGAAACCGGCCAGACCCATGGGGTTGACGCTGACGAAGCTACTCAGTTCGGGATTCCTCTGCCGCAACTCCAACTGGGCCTCTTCGGCCTTGAGGGTCATCTGTCGCAAACGCTCCTGCAAGGCCGGCGGCACCTTGCCCGCGTGGGAGGCCACCTCGCGGGAAACCCCCTCCAGCTCTTGGAACAGCCGACTCACCCGAGCCACCTCCTTTTCGTCGCCGCTGTCCCGCAGGGCGATGCGCTGATTGCCCAGAAGGTCGATGAAGTTGCGGGCCCGGAAGCGCTCCACGTAGTCGAAGGCCTCCCGTTCCCGCCCCTGTTGCACCAGCAGGGAGACCAGCTCCCGGTAGAGATCCTGCTTGTTCTCCTGGAAGCTGTTGCGCAACTCGTCGATGCGCAGCGCCGCCCGCATCCACTCCACCATCTGCACCGCCCGGTCGTACCACCGGATGGCCTCTTCCGCCTGGCCCGCCTCGGCCAGAATCGCCGCCCGGCCCGCCGCAGCCCGCCACAAAACCTCCTTGAGCAGATGGCGACTGGCCAGTTCGAAGGCTTCGTTGAAGTAGGCGTCCGCTTCGGCACTTTGCCCCAGCTTGCGATGCAACAAGCCCAACTCCAGCAGCGTTTTGGAGAGGTTCACCGCGTCGCCCAGCTCGCTGCTCAGCGTCCGGGCCTGCAGCAACCGTTCCCTGGCCTGAGGCAGGCGCCCCAGCATCTGCAGACACGAACCGATGTTGCGGGCATCGTAGCTCTGCCCCCAACGGCTCTTGAGGCGGATATCGATCTCCTCCGCCCGTCCGAACCAGGTCAGGGCCTGTTGGCAATCCCCCCGACTGCGGTAGATCTGCCCCAGATTGTTGTAGGAGGAGGCCAGCTCCGAAGGAATGTCCGCCTCCTTGGACATCTTGACCGCCTCTTCCAGGTGCCACAGCGCCTTGTCGAGCTGGTTGAGGGTCCAGTAGACCAGACCCCGAGTGTTTTCCACCATGATCTCCAACGGCTTGTCCCCGGCCTTGCGCGCCTCCTCGCGAGTCTCCAGCAGCAGCCGGAAGGCATCCTGGTAGTCGCCCCGGTACCAGGCGGAGTTGGCCAGATACAAGGTGCCGCTGGCCACCAGAAAGGCATCTTCCAGAGCCGTTGCCAGGGTGCGCCCCTCCTGGAAATGGCGGTCCGCCTCCTCCAGATTGCCCGATTTTTCCCAGGTCAGGCCGACATCGTAGAGGGACTCCACCTCGCCCTTGCGATCCCCCGTCCGGCGGAAGTATTGCAACGCCTCCAGAAACGCCTCCCTGGCCCGCTCGTACTGTCCCAGCCGCAGATAGTGGATGCGACCGATCTTGCGATACTGTTGCGCCAGATCGTTTTGCGAACCCAATTCGCCGTAAAGGCTGGAGGAGCGGGCGAACTCTTCGAGGGCGGAGGCGTAATCCCCCATATTCTCCCGCACCACTCCCAGGGTGGAGAGCCCTTCCGCCAGACGCTCCCGGGCATTGGAGCCCTCCCACAGGGTCAGAGCCCGTTGCAAATGGTCCACGGCGGATTGGAAGGCTTCCACCCGGGAATACAACACCCCCAGGGTGAAGTGGGCCTGGGAGAGATCCGCAACCGGCGCCTGCCGCTTCTCCAGCCAGGCCAGCAACTGCTGCTGATGACCCACCGCCCGGTCGAAGGCCTCGGTGCGGAAACAACCGTCCACCACGAAGCGGGTCAACCGGGAACGCAACTCCTCCTGCCCCGTCCGGTCGAGGACGGCCAGGGCGTTCTCCCCATGCAACACCGCTTCCGGCCATTTCTCTTCCCTGGCGGCGGCTCCCGCAGCCAGCACCTCTTCCTGAAAGAGGCGTCGCACCTCTTCCGAACGCCCCTCCGGATCGAGTCCCATGCCGCCCCACAGCCGGAGACTCTCCGGAGCGATACCGACGGCGGCGGCAGCGGTCGTCAGGGCCTCATGGGAGCGCCCCCGCTCCAAACCTTGCTGGTAGTGCGACACCAATGCAAGCAGCTTCTCCTCGGAAACCGCGCCATCCACCCGCACCAGATGGGGGAAGCCGCTGCGCAACCAGCCACTCGATGCAACCGCCTCCTCTTCCTCTCCGGCCTGGGCGCTGCCCCGCCAAAAGACCGTATGCCCACGCCCCCCGGCCAGCTCGGCGAAGGAGGCCTGCCAATGCACCCCGCGGGGTGAGGCCCCCAGGACCAGACCCTGGACTCCGGGTGCCTGGTTGAAGACCAGCACATGACCCTCTTTCACCCGCTTCAGACTCTGCTCCCGATCCTTGGCCGACTCGCTCTTCTCGCCACCGGGAAGCCTTCCGGCAAGGTCGACCCCCACCCCCGCCACCACGACCCGATTGAAAAAGACCCTTCGCAAGGCGTTGGCGGCCACCACATCGTAGACCGTACCCACCCGCACCGAGGGGCGATCGGACCGGGCGGCGGAAGCGCCCGCCCAGGAGAGGTGTTTGGCTGCGGACAAGGCCTCCCGCAGCGCCGCCTCCACCGGCTGGCCATCACCACCCAGCGAAGAGACGAGAATCCGCTGGCCGTCGTGCAGGAACAGCAGCGTGGTCTCGCCGAGGGAAAACGTGCGCAGGTAAGGGGCTTCGGCACTCAATGAATTGCCCAAAACCCCCTGGTCCAGCGGATAGGACCAGAGCAGGGCCACCGCCTCGGGATGCTCCTCGAAAAGGCTCAACACCTCCTGGCCCCACTCCTCCCCCATGCGGCTCCGCAACGCCGCCGGGACCGGCTGGGCAATCGCCTCCCGCATGGCCGCCAAGCGATCCTTGAGAGTCCTGCCGGCCTCTCCCAATCCGGCGAAGAAGAGCGGCTCCCCGTGGCGGGCATAAAGGAGCGCGGCCAGGCGTCGGGCTTCGAGGCGCTCCAGCCAGTGGAAGGCCTCCGCACCCCGTCCCGCCTCCCACAGCGTGCGCACCAGCTCCCTTTGGAAGCGACGCGCCAGAAGATCCAAACCCGCTTCGCCGCCCCTCGAAAAGAGCAACGGCGAGAGGGAGAGCTGGCTCTCCCCCGCCTGAAGCAGCTTTTGCAGGCGCACCTCCGGGTCGCTTTGGGCCTGGGCCTCCTGCCAGCGGGCCATCCAGCCCTCGGCCATCAACCAGCTCTCCAGCAAACCTCCGGCCTGTTTCCGCAGTTGCCCTTCACCTTCCTCTTTTCCGGCCCAGGCCGCCAGCTCCAGCCGGTTCAGCAGCACCCGCCACAACAAACCCGCCGTCTCTCCGGCGTCGAAAGGGGACTCCTTCTCCAGCAACTCCTGGGCCCGACGGTAGAGGTCGTGCCCCAAAGCCACCCGCTCCTGCCAGACAAAGAGCCTTTCGGCCCCCCTGCGCGGCTCCTCGCCCGCCACGGCGAGCGGTTCCTCCAGGGTGGCGAAGAGAAAGGCCAGTGAAGTCATCAGGTGGAAATCGAGGGGCTCCGTTCCCCCCGGAGCCAGCTCCCGCCAAGCCGCAACCATCTCCCCGACCAGCGGGAGGGAAACGTCGCGCCCGGCCACCACGAACTCTCCGAGGATCACCGCCAGGTTGAACAGATTGACCCGGCTGCCGTGGGAGAGGCTCAAGGCGCGAGTGATGCCCAGTGACTCCCGCAGATGCCCCAGGGCCACCTCCTTCTCCCCTTGCACATAAGCCAGCCCCGCCAGGCGGTTGAGCACCACTGCCTTTTCGGCCAGCAGCGAAACCGAAGCCCCCGGTCCGGGGGCCAATCCCGAGGGAAACCGCTGCAACTGACGGGAAAACCACTCCCTGGCGGTTTGGCTCTCGCCCAACCGGGCGAAGCTGTCGGCCAGATAACCGAAGAGCAGCTTCTCCTCCCCGTTTTGATCGAAGCCCCTGGCCGCACCACCTCCGCCGCCCGAAAGAGCCAGATCCATCTGGATCAGGCTATCCCCGGCTTTTTGCTCCTTGACGCCGAACTGCCGCAAGGCGTCCAGCCCCAGGAAATAGCTCTCCAGGGCCGACTCCAGCGCTTTGCGGTCGCCCCCCTTGCCGGACTGGGCCAATCGATAGAGGTTGACCCCGATGTTGCGCCGCAGCATGGCCAGATTGCGCGTGCGCCCCGCCTTGACATTGGCCTCCAACGCTTCCGAAAAACGGGCCACCGCCTCGGTGTGGCGTCCCATCTCCTGGTAGACCAGCGCCAGGCGTTCGATGATCTCCGTGCGCAGAGGCTCCTCCTTTTCGGGAACCATGGAGAGCGCCTTGTCGAACTGTCGCACGGCCTCCTCCATCTGACCGATGCGGAAGGCGCTCTGGCCGAAGCGCTTGTGAAAGATCAATTCGGTGGTGACGTTGCGGGTAAAGCGCCCCAGGGCTTCGCGCCGGGCGTAATGGCGAAAGGCTTCGCCGTGGTTGTCCAGGGCGTGCATGACGTTGCCGAGATTGAGCAACAGCGCCGCCTCACTCTCCGGAAAGAGGGCGGTATCGGTCAACTGCAGCGCATTGCCATAACTCGAAGCCGCCTTTTCCAACAGCCCCTGCCCCGCCTTGCCCACCTGCTCCGCCTGCTCGTAAGCCCAGCCCAGGGTCTGGAAATAGGAGGCCACCCCGCCATCACGGGCCACCACCTCCTCCAGCAGTTGGATCAACCGGGAAAAGTCGGGATTGGCCTCGTAGGAGAGGGCCAGGGCGTAACCGTACTGGTAGAGGGGATTCCCCGGATTTTCTCCCATCCGGGTGCGGTAAAGATCCCGTATCCCCGTCATCTCCCCCAACATGGCCCGGGTTTCGATATAGCCGCGATGCACCTCCACCATCTCCGGATGGCGATCCAGAATCTGGCGCAAGCGTCGCAAGGCCACCTGTCCATCCCCCAGATCCCGTATCTGCAGGGCGGCCCGCACCTGTTGCACCACCAGACGGTGCAACAGTTCCCGCGCCTCCCGCGGATTGGCCCCCACCTCCATCAGTCGGGTGTAGGCCGCCGCAGCCTCTTCGTAACGTTCCAGTTCCGTCAGCCAGTCGGCTTTGAGCCGCCAGGCCCGTTCCCGAATCGCCGGCTTGCGTTCCGCGAAGCGTTGCAGGAGATCGTCCAAAGCCTCCACGGCCTTGGGACCGTCACCCGCCGCATGGTACAACTCCGCCACCCGGAACTGCGCCTCGCTGCCCAGTTGCGGCAAATCGGGACGGGTGTCGGCAAAGGCCCGCAACGCCGCCGTCTGATCCATAACCGACGCCCCCACCGCTGCAACTTCCAGCGCCTGGGCAATGGCCCGCCGCCCCATGCGGCTCTCCTCCCCGAAGGTGGCGATCACCTCCAGAAAGAGCTTGCGCAGCTCCCCGTCGTTGTTCAGGGTGCGAAAAACCTTGGCCTTGCTGAACAGTGCCCGGCCCCGAACCTCCGCGTCCGCCGAGGCCGTGGCCCGTGAGAGGTGTTCCAGAGCCCGCAGGGTATCCCCCGCCAGCAGGAAAAGGTGCCCGCTTTCGATCCAGGCGGTGCCTGCCACCACGGCATCCCCCTTCTCCCGACCCGCCCGCTCCAGTACCTTGCGGGATGTCTCCTCCACGCGCTGGCGCAGCGTGCGGGAATCAAGGGTACCGGCCTGGCGGTAGAGAGGCAGAACCAGCCTTCCCATCTCCCCCAAAGCCGCATCCCGGGGGGAAAACCCCTGCAACGAACGCAACACATTTTCCGCCTGATGGAAACGTCCCGCCTCCCGAAGCCGCCAGGCCAGATCGAAGGTCAGACCGCTCGCCGCCTGCTGCGAAATCTGACGCACCCGGTTGCCCAGCACCATCAACCCCTCGTCGGAACGCCCTTCGTCGAAGAGATTCTCCGCCAGCTCCCGCGCCTCCTGCTCCCGAGCGTAAAAGGCGGGCAATCCGGCAATCGACAGCTCCTTGACATCCCCCGCCCCCAGATCGGCATAGACCACAACCCCCTGCGCCGCCGTGGGCTGCAGGTGAAACCCCCCTTCCGGGGTAATCTGATAGAGCCCGGTGGTCCGGCCCGCCGACCAGTCGAAGAGGGCCATCCAGATGGCGGAATGATCCGCCGAATTCACCACCCCGTCCTGGTTGGAGTCTTCGCTGTATCGGGCGAAAACGATCCGACCCGCCTCGTCGACGACCGGGTTGGTCTCCAGAAATCCCCCGTCGGTCACTTCCCGCACCACGCCGTCGGCGGGAGAGACAACCTCCAGGCCCCGTCTGCCCGGCCGCACCACCTGCCCCCCAGGCCCCGGGGCGTAATCCGAAAGGCCGGCCAGAACCTCCTCCTCCCGGTTTTCGCCCGGCAGGCGTTTCATCAACCGACCCGTACTCTCGCCGGGCAGGCGTTTCAGGTAGTAGGCGAAACGCCCCTCCCCATCCCAGAAGGGACGACTGTCGGCGCTGGCCCCGTCGCTCAACCGCTCCACCTTGCCGGTCAGCAGATCCTGCAGGTAAATATCCCCACGGGTATCGGTGCGGTGGGAGACGAAGAGCAGCCGATCCCCCTTGGAACTCAGGGCGGGAGAGTGGTCCTCCCCCGGATGGTCCGTAACCTGCCGGGGAATGGGACGGGCCGCCTCGCCCCGTTCCAGAAGCCAGATATCCCGGTTGCCGGACCGCTCCGAACAGAAGGCCACCAGCCGTCCGTTGGCCGACAGCGAGGGAGCGAAATCCAGCGCGGAATGTCCCGCCAGCGGTATCGGACGCGGGATCTGCCCCGCGCCTTCCTGCGCCGTGGCAGCCGCCGGCAGCAGAAAGAGACCGAGGAGCGCGGCGATCAGGGTTTTTGTCGCCATTTGCCGTCCTCCTCCTGCAACCACTCTCCCGGCTGGGCCTGATCCCGGCGCATGGAGGCAAAGGTGCGGCGAATGCGTTGCAGATCCTCCTCCTTCATGCCTTCGTTGCTCTCCAGCACCCGGCGAATGATGGCCTCCCGGTCACTGTTCTCCTCTCCGATCAGGGCCTCCACCATCTTGCGTTCCGACTCCGGCAGGGTCGCCCCCTCCCGAACCAGCAAACGCCCGTCGTTGGCCTCCCCGATCCACCCCTCCTTCTTGAAGCGGACCAGATCGTCCCGGTTGAAGGCGGAACGCTGCATGGCCCGCACCACCTTCATCTTGCCGGGAGGCGTGGCCGCCTGTTCCACCAGCTTGCCCTGGGGATCGATGCCCCGCACCGAAGCCACCAGTTGCATCTCCCGGCCCAGGGATTCGTAGCTGCCCAACACCTGATTCTCCAGGGCGGTGCGTTCGTCCACCACGGTGATGCCCACCAGCGGTCCCGAGCCGCACCCCGCCAGAACCAGGCTCAACACCAGCGCAACGCCTCTTTTCCAATGGCTTTTCATGGACTCTTTTCCTCCCCGGCCAGACTGTCGCTGCCAATGCGCTGTAAAACCGCCACCAGCCCGCGCAACGGCTCCAGCACCGGTTGCATGCCCTTCAGTTTCGCCAGACCCCGCACCGGGATGCGCTCCATGCGCAAGGCATCCAACACCCCTTCCTGAAAATCGATGCGCAACGAGACCACCCCATGGCGGAATCGCACCTCCAACCGGGAAGGGTTGGCCAGATTCACCTTGGAACGGGCATCCACCAGAGCCGGGTTGCGATCCTCCGGATCCAGAAACCGCAACAGATCCACCACCGCCCGCCGACCGATGCGCGGCGCCACCACGTTC
Source organism: Magnetococcales bacterium (assembly GCA_015231925.1). Classification (NCBI taxonomy): domain Bacteria; kingdom Pseudomonadati; phylum Pseudomonadota; class Magnetococcia; order Magnetococcales; species Magnetococcales bacterium. The sequence continues at coordinate 7,663 of JADGAQ010000007.1, read as the reverse complement.
ATTTCGGCCCGCTCCAGAACCAGCGGCTCCTCCCCGGAACTCAAGGGAATCACCCCGTTGAGCAACAGATCGACCTGACTGCCCCCTTCCGCAGAGGTGGATTTGACCCCGGTCAAGGTGGCCACGTCGAGGTTGACCCCCTCCAGCCGGAATCGCAACAACGGCTCCTTGCCGGTCACCAACTGCAGATCCCCGCCGACGTTGCCCCCCAGGAGGTTCAATCCCAGTTGCTGCAAGCGCAGGGTCTCCTGCTGGAAATCGAGGTAGGCGTGGATATCGTCCAGCTTCCAGGCCCCGGATTGCAGGGATTTGATGCGGATCACCCGCCCCTCTTTCCCGGTTCCCAGGAGTTCCGGCAGCAGATCCGTGGGCACCAGGTGGGAGACCGCCGTTTTGCCCCGACTCTCCTCTCTGGCAAAGCGCAGGTTCTTGCGCAGATCCACCTCCCCGTCGAGTCCCTGCAACCGCAATCCCGGCGCGGTCAGATCGACCTTCTTGAAATCCATCTCCAGCCGGGAGGCGAACTGCTGCTTCTTCTCCTCCTTGGTCAGTCCCAACTCCAGGGCCAGTTGGCCGCGCCCCTGCACATCGGGCCTGGCCAACATGGCGCTCATCCGTTCCAGATCGATGAACAACCGGCTGTGCAGTGTGGCAAACAGACGACGCAACGCCGCCGTCAGGGCCTCCTCGCCCCGGGCCTGTCGCACCGCGTCAAAACCCTCCGTCCGCCCCTCCAACTGAAAATCGACTCCCGGAAACGCCGCCTTCAGGTGATCCACCTGCAACAGTCTGCCCCCCTTCAGGGCAATGCCCCAATCCCCCGTCACCTCCTGTAGCACCATCTCGCCCGGAAGCTGCAACCGGGCGGCCTTCACCTTGCCGTTCCAGTCGAGGCCTTCGCCGACTCCCGGCGTATACCCGAAACGCATGTCCGGATGCACCCCCTTGAACGACAGATTGCCCATGCGCCCCGCCAACCCCTCTCCCTGAAGCGACAGGGAGGCCGTCATGGGCAAGGTCGTTTTGGCCAACTCCTCCTCCGAGGGCAACCGGCCCTTGGTCTGAAGACGCAGGGCCAGTCGGCCCGCGAAATCGCCGATCTCCCGCTCTTCCAGAACCTTGAGACGCACGGCCTTGTTCAGTTTGGCCAAATCGCCCGCCTTGATCTCCAGACTGCCGTCCACCTTGCCGGAATCCCCCTGCACCTCGCCCCGACTCTCCACCTGCAACAACGACGGCGCCTCCAGGTTCAACCGCTCCCACTGGAAACGTCGCGTCTCCGGCCAGGCCGTGCCCGCAGCCCGCAGGGTCAGGCGATCCAGATCGGTGGCAACCTCCTGCTGCCGCAGGTGCAACCCCTCGACCTCCATCTCCAGCCGCTGGTTCACCTGATCCGCAACCGGCCGCCCGGTAGCAGCGTCCCAAGTCCCGGTGCCGGAACCCTGAACCGTCAGTCGCGCCCGTTTCAGTACCGGATCCGCCCCCTGCCGCAACCCGGTCAGATCGAGGCCTATCCGGGTGTCCGCCTTGATGCGGGAATCCTGAAGGTGGGCCTGCACATCCGCGCTCAGCGTCTCCACTTTGCCGTTCCAACCGGAGGTCCGGGCATCCAACGGCAACGAGGCGACCTGCAGATGGGCTTCGGCATCACCACTGACCGGTTGGAAACGCTCATCCAGCCCCGCCTGCCAGGAGAGGGAAAGGGTATCCTTGCGGGCTTCGGGCCGCAGAGGCGTCTCTCCCGGAATGAACGACGCCAGCCGGGTCAACAGCTCCTTCAGGACCACCTTGGCCTGCACCTCCCCGGAACTCTCCCACCCCGTGCCCCCGTCGACCCGATGCAGCCGGCCCTTGGAATGCATCTGCAGCAGCTTGTCCGAATCCAGTCGGGAGAGGTGCCATTCCAGACGGCGATGGTCCGCGCTCAACCGGCTCTGCAGATCAACCTGCAGGGGGAACGGCGCCAACTGGCCCTGCGTCAGATCGGGAATGATGCTCTCCACGCCTGCGTGCAGCGATGCCTCCCCCGCGCCGTCGGGCTCCAACCGACCCTTGAGGCTGAATTCGCCCCCTTGCAGACGCTGCCCGCCCATGCTCAACGCCGGAATGCGCCCCGTGGCCTCGAAACGGCCCCCGAAGCGGTGATCGGCATGGGTGGTCATCTCCTCCACCCGCAGCCCCACCTGGCTGGGCTCCAGATAGAGCCCCACCATGGGCCAATGCACCGCCACGGCCTTGGCCTCCAGCTCCGCCCCGGCCACCAGACTCGCCGGACCGCCGGGCGGGATCTCTCCCGAAACCCGCCCTTTCAGGGTGAGACCGCCCTTGAACTCGGCATCGCTCATCAGGGAGGGCAGCCAGTGGTCCAGCAGGTTGCGGATTTCCGGCAGTTGCAGCGCCGCCTGCTCCACCTCCGCCGTCACCCCCAGGGCGCCGTTCTCCAGCCGCGTCACCCCCCCCTTGCCTTGCACCTCCAACGCCGGGCCCAACTGGGTGAAAAAGGAGTCCAGCCGGATGCGGCCCTCTTTCGGACTGCCTTGCAGCTCAAAACGCATCACCAACGGCGTGGTCAGATGGCGTTTCCCCTCCACCAGCCCCACGGAAGCCACCTGCAACGTCGCCTGGCCGCTCAACGATTTGAGCGTGGCATTCAGGTTGGAAGTGAGTCTCAGCCGCTCCAGATGGATGCTGCGGCTGGAGGTCAAGCGCAGGGAAAAGCTCTCCACCTCCGCCAGCAACTCCCCCAGCACCAGCGGCGGCAGTGGCGGCGGCGCGGAGGCAGCGGTTCTCGGCCCCTCGGTTTGCGCTGTCGAAGGTTGCCGCAAGGCTTCCAGGTCGACACCTCCCCGAAAGCCCTTCAGCTCGACGCGGTTGATCTGCACCTTGCCCCCCAGAAGGGCGGCGGCTTTGTAGTCGAGGAGAAGTTCCTTGAAATGGAGATCGAGCCCCTTCCAGCCGGTCCAATGACCATCGGCCAGGGCCAGGCCGCGAAACAGATTGAAGGAAATGTGGGAAAAATCGACTTCTCCCGGCAGATTGGCCTTGAGAACGGCGCGCAGCTTTCCCTGAACCGGTGCCCATTCCACCAGGTAGGAATGGCCGCCCAGCAGCAAAACGATCAAGAGGACAACCAGAGCCAGCAGGCGAAACAGCAACCGCACCGGACGTTTCCACCAGGAGACCGAGGGAGCGGCGGGTTCTTCGGACAAGGCTTCCCCCCTTTCGGGTAGCGGACGGGACCAAATGAACCATCAGCCCCTCATTTAACCCGAAAAGAGGGATATAAATCCATCCATAACCGTTCAGCCCTTCATCTTAATGCCGCTTTCACGTTCCAACCCGCCGCATCCAATCCACCACCAGACTGCCCTGACGCATCACGCCCCCCACATGCCAGGGACCCGGCCCCCGCAACGCCGGTCCCACCTGCCGTAAAACCGGTGGGAACAGCACCGTCTCGATCAACCCGGTGCGATCCGACAAGGTCATGAAGGCCATGGGCTCTCCCCGTTTGGTCACCATCTCCTTGCGGGCCACCGGCAGACCCACGCATTGGGCGCCGGCCCCTTCCGCCACGTCGAGCAGCCGTTTTGCCGAAACCACCCGTCCTCGCAACCCCTCCAACTCCCCCCGATACAGCCGCAAGGGATGATCCACCAGGGACAACCCCATGCTCTGCATCTGGCGCAACAGGGTCTCGGTCACCTCTTCCGCAGTCCGTTCACGCTCCGCGAGGGGGGCCTCCCCCTCTTGCGGCCACAAACCGCCCCGCTCCGTCGCCTCCGGCTTGGCTGCCGCGCCGTGAAAAGCCTCCAGCTCCCACAACAACGCCTGCCGGTCCGCTTGGTCCACAACCCCTTCCAGGGCGTCCGCGGCCCCGCTCAAGACCAGCATGGCCGCCGCTTCCCGGTCCAACGGCACCCGTTGCAAAAAATCCCGCCAATGGCGAAACGGCGCGGCGCGGGCAATGCGCTCCCCCGCCTCCCGTCCGAGATGGCGAATCCATTGCCAGCCCAGACGCACGGCCCGTTCCCCCTCGGCCACGCTCTCCCAGCTTCCCAGCACCAGACAGGGTCGGCGCGGCTCGATGCCCAGGCGTCGCGCCTCGTCCACATAGACCTGGGGATGATAAAACCCTCCCTGATGGGTCAGAATCCCGGCGAAAAACCAGGCCGGATGATGCACCTTCAACCAGGCCATCTGAAAACTCAGCCGGGCAAAGCTGGCCGAATGGGCCTTGCAAAAGGCGTAACCGGCGAAGGAGCTGATCTGCTCCCACAAGGCCTGCGCCCCTTCCGCCGTCATGCCCCCGGAGACCGCGCCCCGCAAAAAACGCTCCCGGTAACAATCCATCTTCTCCCAGTGTCGTTTCTTGCCCATGGCCCGCCGCAACAGATCGGCCTCCCCCAGGCTCATGCCCGCGATGACCGCCGCCGTGCGAATCACCTGCTCCTGATAGACCAGAATGCCGTGGGTCTCCTGCAGAATGGGACGCAGACGCTCATCGGGACAGCTCGCCTCCTCCAGCCCGTGATGCCGCCGGATGAACGCATCCATCAGCCCGCCCTGATTCACTCCGGGCCGAATGATGGAACTGGCGGCGACCAGGGTTTCGAAATCCCGGCAGGCCAGACGCTTCAGCACGCCCCGCATGGATGGCGATTCGATGTAGAAACAGCCCACCGTCTCCCCCCGCGCCAGAAGATCTCCGGTAGCCGGGTCGGCCATGGCCTGCTCCGGAGCCAGCCCTCCCTCCGGATCCTCGGCGCGACGCCGTCCCAGGGCGGACAGCGCCGTACACAAGGCGCTCATGGAACGGTTGCCCAACAGATCGATCTTGATCAGGCCCAGATCCTCCGCCGGTCCCATGGCCGCATCGGTGGCGGGCCACCCTTCCGGAGAGGGCACCACCGGCACCACATCCCGCACGGGAAGTCCGCATACCGCCACGCCGCACGGATGCAGGGCGAAGTGGCGGGGCAGCCCGGCCAGACGGCGCGACACGGCCAGCACATCCCGCCACGGCGGCTCGTGCAACGGCAACCCCCGATAACCCGGATGCCCGCTGGCCAGCACCGCGTCCAACCGCTCCAGGGATCCACCGGGCAGGCGTCGCGCCAAGGCGCCGAACATCCCCGGCGGAAGCCCCAGTGCCCGTCCCACCTCCCGGAACAAACCACGGGTCTGAAAGGTCTGAAAGGCCCCGATCAGGGCCACATGCTCCTCGCCGAAACGCTCCACCACGAAACGCAACAGGTTCTCCCGCTGATCCCAGGGCACGTCAAGATCGATATCGGGAGGATCCAGACGTTCGGGATTGAGAAACCGCTCGAAAAAGAGCTGGTGAGCCACCGGATCGACATGGGTGATGCCCAGGGCATAGGCCACCGTCGAGTTGGCCGCCGAACCCCGCCCCAGAACGGGCAGACCCCGCCGTCGCGCCTCCAGGACGATCTCATGCACCACCAGAAAATAGCTGGCGTAGCCCATGCGCCCGATGCACTCCAGCTCGTTGCGGGTACGCCGCAAGGCCTCCAACGGCAGCGTTGGCCGGTAACGCCAGGCCAGCCCCTCCATGGTGCGGCGGCGCAACACCTCCTCCGGGGGAACATCGCCCGCCATGACGGGAAACAGTGGTCTGCCCAGCTCCGGCACGAAACGACAACGCTCCACCACACGCCGGATATTGGCCAACGCCTCCGGCAAATGGGAGAAGGCCGCCACGAAAGAGGCCTCGGGAGAGACCGCCCAGGAGGGGGCCGACCCGTTCGGCGGCAGCCGATGCACCGTGGTGCCCGAAGCCAGGGCTCGAACCACCCGCTGGGCGCGCAAGCCGCCGACATCCCGCGCCACGACATCCCCAACGGCCACCAGCGGCACCCGCGCCTTGCGGGCCAACTCCAGAAGCGCGGCCCGACCGGCCTCCCCCTCGACACCGGCTGTCGGCCCCACCCGCGCAAAGAGACCCGCCTCCTGCCGCCGCCAGCCCTCCACCTTCAGACAGCGCCACAACCATTGCGCGGTACCGGGCAGCGCCACCAGAGCCTCGGCCCCCTCCCGAAGATTCTGCCAGGCCTCCTCCCGCCGCCCGTGCCGCCACGAGGAGACGGCGCGGCACACGCCGCGCCAACCGGAAGCACCCGCCACCAGCACCACCAGGCCCGCATCGGTGGCATCCTGTCGCAGGGTCACGCCCACCAGAGGCTGAATACCCGCCATGTGCGCCGCCTGAACGAACGGCACGATGCCAGCCAGGGTATTCACATCGGTCAACGCCATGGCCGACCAACCCCGGCGCACCCCCTCCGCCACCCAGTCGCCCGGCTGCTCCACCCCCTCCAACAGAGAGTAGGCGCTGCGCAGGGACAACGGCACCACCTCTTCGAGCGAACTCATCGCGGCATCACCTCACGCAACGTCGTTGCAGACTCCGCCGCCAGCAGAATCCCCCTCTTGACCGCATTCCCCCCGAAACGATCCCGAATGGCGTCCAGAGTGCGATCCAGGGCGCCGGCCCGCCGTCGCGCCGCTTCGTCATCCGGGGCGAAGAGGTCCCGTGGCCGATGCGCCACCACCCGTTCCACGCGGATAATCACCCGCCGCACCATGACCCGTCGTTGCCGCAAGCTCTGCAAGCCCGCCCAAACCGCCTCCAGCAAACCCTGGAATCCTTGTTCCGCCGTTTCCAGCCGCAAACTCTTTTCCCGTCGCACCCCGTCCCAATCGACCCAAACCAACCCCAGCCCCACGGCATGATGCCCGGCCTGCCGCAGTCCGGCGCCCAACGTCTCGCACCCTCCCGCAACCAAGGCCCGCAAAGACTCCTCCTTTTGCAGGGCAAGACCCGGTTCCAGCTCCACCGTCAACCTCTGCGTCGCACCATCCGAAAGTCGCCAGGGCAGCGGATCCTGACCGGTAGCCACCTGTCGCCACAACACGGCCCGAGGCCCGAAAACCCGTAACAAGGCCTCCTGCGGACACTGCAGCAACTGGGCGATGCGCACCACCCCCAAACGCTGCAACCGCGCCACGGTGCGCTGCCCCATGCGGGGCAACAAGCCTACCGGCAGCGGCCCCAGAAAACGGCTCTCCTGCCCGGACAAGACCCGCAACCAGTCAAGCCCGGAACGCCAGGCCGCCTCCCCCGCCATGAGCGCCACCGGACGCCCGCTGCCCACGCCGCCCACCACCGGGAACTCCCGCCCCAACTCCCGCACCAGCCCATCCAGGGTCACCACACCCGCCTGCCCGTGCAAGCGCTCCGTTCCGCTCAAATCCATGACCCAGCGCCCCCGCCGGTTCTCCTCCACTGCGGGCGTAACCGCCAGCAGGCGCGTCACCACACGTTGCCGGATGGCGTTTTCCTCCTCTTCCGCAGAGCGCCGACGCACCACCTCGGCGGACAATCTCCCTTCCGCCTGGCCCGGCCACACCCCACGCCGCCAGGCCTCCCGGTTCACCGCCACAACCCGCCCTTCCGCCCCGACCACCGCCAGCGGACACACCGCCACAGCCGGTTCCCGCCGGCACACCGCCGCCACCGCCAATCCCGGAATGGCCAGGGCCGCCACGGTCCGTCCCCCGCCCATGCAAGTCCCCTCCTTCAACGTATCTATTCAGGTATACGGGGGTTCGGGGGGGATTATCCCCCCCGACGGGTCCA
>JADGAQ010000006.1 GCA_015231925.1 Magnetococcales bacterium | reverse complement strand
GGGAATAAAAGAACAAGAGAAAACCAAAAACAGAACCTTGGAGGCTCCGCCTCCACAATTCGGCAGGAAAGCCGAATTGGACGCCGCAAAGCGGCGCCCGAAGGGCGAGGGCCATGGATGGCCCGAGTCCAACCTCCGCCGGGGGCGATAATCGCCCCCGGACCCCCGTATTAATGAACGAATGAAACAGAAATGGAATTACGGCGCCAGGGGCTCGTTCCCGAACCCCTCGGGAAAAGATCCCGCCCGTGAGCTGGGCAAGCCTGAGAGAAGAAAGGAATGGTAATAGAGGGCAAAGCCCCAGGGCAGTGCCATGAACCGGTCAACAGAATGCGGATGATCCAGTAATTTGCCTGACAAGATCAACTCTTGGGAGAGTGGCCCATGCGAAAAAGCAGTTGACGCATGCCCCCCAGAAGCTCTCTGCCCTGGGGCGTCAGGCGGTAGGTACGCTCCGGGGTCTTGAGGATCACTTCATGTTCCAGCAGGTGTTTCAGGTGAAAGGTGAGCTTGGCGTGATCATTGATGGCCAGTTCACGCATGAGAACGGACAGGCGCAGATTGTCGTTGCGGGTCAGCCGCTCCAGAATGGCGCGGCGCAGGGGATGGGCCAGGCAAGCCAACACCCCTCCCATGTCCATGGCGCCGATCATCTCCTCGAAACGGCGCTCCTCCAGAGTGCGGCCCACCAGCGTCAGAAACTCGGAGATGGCGAAAGGTTTCGACAGATAGTCGGAAGCCCCCAGTTTGATGCAGCTCACCGCTGTTTCCACCGTGGAAAAAGCGGTGAGCAGGATAACCTTGGCCTGGTGGTCCCGCTGCCGCAGTTCCCGCAACGTCTCCAACCCATCCATGCCCGGCATCACCAGGTCGAGAAGAATCAGGTGGAAAGCATTCCGGGAGACCAACTCCAGGGCTTGCCGCCCCGAGGTCGCTTCCCAAACCTCGTGGGAAGCATTGCGCAGCAGCTCCACCAAAGTATGGCGGAAATCCACATCGTCATCCACAACCAGAATTGCCGCCATGGCCGTACTCACTTCACGCGAAGGAAATGCTGCGGCGCAATTCTACCGGAACACCCTTCCGAATCAAACCCGTTGCAGAGAGACTTTGGTCACGGCTCGACCGTCAGTCTCCATGACCTCGAACAAAAGCCCCTGTATCACCAGGGAAGAGCCCTGTTTGGGAATCGTGCGCATGCGGTTGACCAGCAGGCCCGCCACGGTATAGGCCTCCTCCACCGGCAGTTGAGTATTGAGCTCCTCGTTGAGTTCGGTGATGGGCATACGTCCGGAGACTTCGTAGACATCTTCGCCCACCGTTTTGATCTGGCTGTTCTTCTGCCCGCTCGCACCCGGACCGCCACTGCGTTTATCCCCTTCCGGCATGTCCCCGATGACCTCCATGAAGAGATCCTCCAGGAACAACATGCCCATGGCGGATCCGAACTCGTCCACCACCACCGCCATGCGGTCGTTGCGCACCAGCAGGGTGGGCAGAATCTCATGAATGGTCTGCCGGGGCGGAATGAAGATGGCCGGCTGCAGACGATCGGCAATTTTCTGTTGCGGTAGGGTTTCGTCCATGAGATCCCACGTCTTGAGGGTGAGAATGCCCACAATGTTGGTCAGATTTCCGCTGTAGACGGGAACCCGGCTGATATTGTTGGCCGCCGAAAGGGCCATGGCCTCCTCCATGCTCGCATCCACCGCGATGCCGTGGATATCGGACAGGGGAATCATGGCGGAACCGACATTGGTTTCGGCGTAACGAATGATGCTGCGCACCCGCTCCTTGTCGAAGCGGCGGTCTTCATCTTCGGTGGCACTGCTGGATTCTGGCATGTCCAGCAGACTGCGAATCTCTTCTCGGGTGATGTAGGGAGAACGGGTGGTGCTTTTGCCGGATACCATCTTGGTGAAGAAACGCGCAAAACGGCTAAAGACGAAGATGAACGGATAAAGTACATAAGTCATGAAGGTCAAGGGAAAGATGATGATGGAGGCGATGGTGTTGGCCTTCTGCTGGTAGATGCTCTTGGGCACGATTTCGCCGAAGATGAGCATGAAGGGGGTGAAGAAGAGTACCGCCAGCATATCGCCGCCCTGCCCGAAGAGATCGATGAAGAGCAGGGTGCCCAGGGTGGAGACACCCACCGTGGCCACGTTGGTGCCAATCAGGGTGGTACCCAGAATGATGTCGGGATTCTGGAAACGTTTCAGCAACAGGGTGGCGCCCTTGTGGCCCATTTTGGCCCGATGGCGCATCTTGATCTTGTCGGAGTTGACGATGGCGATTTCCGAACCGGAAAAAAAGCCCTTGAGCGCCATCAAGACCACGATCACCAGAATTTCGATATAAGTTTCCATTGTCGTTTCGCCTTTGCAGGGTCAGTGATCGGACGAAGCCGCAACCGTTTCGTTTCCGGCGTCGGAAACCGTCTCGGTCGGGTTCGGCGTTGCGTCGGGAAGCTCCCCGGAAGGCGTGCCCGCAGCGGTATTCCGAGGCTTGACCCGGCACACCTCCACGGATTTGATCATCAGGTTATCCATCTCCGTCACCACGAAACGAACCCCGTCCTCTTCCACCTCATCCCCCACCTGGGGCAGGCGACCCAACAGATGGAACACATAACCACCCACCGTGGTGATCATGGTATCCTCGGGAACATCGACCTCGATCCGGGTCATATCGTTGAACAGGATGATGCTCATGTCCCCCCGCACCCGGTGGAGATCCTGTTCATCCTTTTTGACGTGCTGCCCCAGGGCATCGATCTTCTGGGATATGCCGCTGAACACGAAACCAAGCACGTCGGCGATGGTGACGATGCCGAAAACATCGCCATACTCGCCCAATACGATGGCGGCCCAGGTATCGTGGTGGCGGAAGTAGTCGAACATCTCGTCCACCTTCTTGTTCGGTGGCACGAAATGGGCGGGACGCAACAGGTCATCGATGCGCAGTCTGGAAAAATCGGGCTTGAGGGCAAGCAGTTTGCGGATATCCTCGGTTTCCAGAAAGCCCAGGATATTGTTGCGATGCTTGCGGATTACCGGCATGTGGGGATGCTTGAAGCGGCGGAAATCCTCCAGGATCTGTACCAGGGGTTTGTCCGCGTCGAGATAGTTCATGCGGGTGCAGGGGGTCATGATCTGGATGACCTCGGTCTCGGAGGCCTCCAGCATGTTGCCGATGAGGATGCCCTCCCGGGGATCGATGGCCCCGGCGGCTTCACCCTCTTCCACCAGGGTGCGGAATTCGTCGGTGTGCAGGATGTTCTCCTGGGCCACCGGCTTGCCGACGATGAAGGTGGTCACGCTGTCGGCCACCACGCGCACCACTTTGCGCACCGGGGTGACGATCAGAATCCAGGTGGGCATGATCCAAGCGGTAACCCGGCTGGCGAAAAGCACCGGCATGGTGATGGCCACGGTTTTGGGGGTCACCTCACCCACCAGCAGCAACACCGGAACCATGATCACCAGATTGATCCATCGGGTCTGCTCCTCGGAGAAGAAGAGCAGCAGGAAGGCCGCCATGTTGGCCGAGGAGGCGATGTTGACCGACTCGTTGCCGCAGAGGATGGAGATGATCAAACTGCGGGGTTCCTTCAACATGCGATGAATCGGCTCCGCCGCCGGATCTCGGGAGGAGCGCAGTTTGCTGAGATCCAGACGGCTCAGAGAAAAGAGGGCCACCTCCGACCCGGAAAAAAAGGCCGACATGGACAGAAAGATCACCTGCGCAAGGAATCGAACGACCGTTTCCCCAAAATGCTCCGAAGCAAGCAGCCCAGCCCATTCCGCCGACAGCGATGATATATCCATAGAGTATGTTGTCTCCCGGTTTACCGGGCAAATGGGGTGTTTTATTCCCATTTTCCAGGGGTGGCACCCTGCCCGGCAGCTGTTTTTCCCAGTGAGAGAATGGCCTCGAATCCCATGCACGATGCCTCTTCTCTCGATCCTCCCTGGGCAAACATAGCCTCTGGATGCTTTTATTGTGAATGTAAATTATTGTTTCGTTAATATGCATATACCGAAATTTGAATTAACATTTTTCGAAAAAATACCCCTGTCCCGGGGAATAGCCTCCCCGGGAAGATTGACATCGGCGGGGGTTGCGATGAAAAATGATCTGTTTCCCCAGAACGTTATCCTGATTTCTGACTTGCCGGACGGAGGTGGTAAAGGCGCAGGGTGCGCCTGCTGAAACCACCCGTGGCCCCCACGATGGCAAAAGGAGTATCCTCCCGCATCAGGGGCAACGACGAAACCGACGGGAAAAGAGAGGATTTTTCCGAGGGAGACTGTGGAGAGATCGCCTCGCCGGAAGGGATGATTTGCCAGTGAATACCCTGTTTCTTAGCCACAAAACGCCGTTTGGCGAGTTCCATGTCTACTCCCCTCTGGTTTCTGGCAAGCGTGTGATAGGATCTCCTGCATTCTCATTGATGATAGAGGAAAGTTTCATGAAATTAAGGTAAATAATACTTATAATTCGAGCCTGTTTTGTTAACGCAATTTTACATGACCCACCCTCCTGGCGGGTACTGAGGCGACTCATGAACACCCTCTCCTTCAAACTCTATTTCACCTTCGGCGCCAATCTCGTTCTGCTGGCTCTGCTGGCCTGGTTCTCCTTCGAACAGTTCGCCACCCGGCAGGAGCAGATCCGGCGCCTGACCTCCTTCCATATGCCACTGCTGCAAACCCTCTCCCGCCTGGAAAGCACTCTTTTCGAACTCAGTCACGACTTCGCCTCCCCCCGACCCGCCTCCACGGAAGGCTTCCTGATGTTTCACGACGAGGATCTCTTCCGTGAAGAGATCAAACACCTGCATCTGGATACTCGTGAAGCCATGGCCCTGGTAACCCACCACGTCTACGAAATCGGAAACCTTGCCGAATTCGACAAACTGAAACAGGCCGTGGCCTGGATCCGAACCACGGAAGAAGCCTGGGCCACCCATTTGGAAAAACATCTGATCCGGGGGCCTACCGACAAGGAAACCTGCTTTCCCAGGGAGCAGGAACAGGCGATTCGCAACGGCCTCCACACCCTGACCAAAGCCGTGCTGGACGCGGTGGACGAAGGGGAACGGCAGGTGGCGCACTGGTCCGCCGCACAAAAGGAGGTTCAAACCCGTTTCACCTTCGCCGTCGCCGCCGTATGGCTCCTCTGTCTGGCCAGTGGCATCGCCCTTTTCCTCTACCTGCATCGTTCCGTACAACTCCCCTTGCGGCAGATGAGTGCGGCTTGCCGTCGCCTAGCGACGGGAGAAGCGCACCTGGAAAGTCTGCCAAACCATGCCGCTCTCGAAGTCGGCCAGATGCTGACCAGTCTGCAGATTCTGATCCGCTCGCTACGGGAGCGTCGCGACGTGGAACAACTGGCTTTGCGCAAGGAGCGGCTCTCCTCTTCGGGACGACTGGCCTGCGGCCTGGCTCACGAGATCAATAATCCCCTGGCCAATGCCGCCATGAACCTGCAACTGATGCGATCCCAGCTCCCTGCCGAAGCCGGTCCGGAACTGCACAGCCGCCTGGAGGTCGTGGAACGCAACATCAACAAGGCCATCGCCCTCTCCCGGGAGCTGCTGAGTTTCTCCCGGGCGGAAACGGAAGATGGCGGACCGGTCAGCCTGGATGAGGTTCTGGAAGGGGCGTTGACACTTCTGGAATTCAAACTGTCCCCGTTTGTGGTGCACAAGGCGCTGATTGAGGAAAATCTCCTTCTTCACGGCATCTTCGCCAAACTGGAACAGTTGTTCGTCAATCTGCTGCAAAACGCCGCCGACGCCTCGCCACCGGGAAGCGAACTGGCCATTGCCGGCCATCGGGAAGGCGATTGGGTGGTGGTGGAGGTGAGGGATCACGGGCCGGGCATCCCGCCGGAGTTGCGCTATCAGGTTCTGGAACCCTTTTTCACCACCAAAGGTGACGAAGGCCACTTCGGGTTGGGGTTGACCATCTGCCAGAGCATCATGACCGGCTGCGGCGGCAGCATCAGCTTCGAGGAGCCTTCCCCCGGACCGGGACTGCTGGTTCGTCTGCGTTTTCCAACCCCCGTGGGGAATCATTCACTTGCCGGGGAAATTGGGTTATAAATCCCCCCATGGATCGGTGGGGCCTCGGGCCGAAAACGGTCCCAACGCCGATATCCCCTGGTTTGAGAGCCACCCTTGAAGAAGATCGCGCCGCTTTTGCTGTTATGGATGCCTTTGTGGCTGCTGACTCCGGCCAGCCCGGTTCAGTCCGCAGCCAAAGAAACCAAAAAAACCACGGCTGTCGCCTCGCCCACCCTGCCCACCTCCCCCCAGGGCGCCCTCTTCTGGAATCAGGATCCGCTGACCACCGAAAAGGTGGCCGAAGCCAAGGCCCTTTTGGAAAAAGAGATCGAGACCATCGCCAAGAGCGGCGCCAACACCCCCGACGGGCAGCGTCGGGCGGTATTGAAGGAACGCCTGGAATGGACCACCTCTCTCCTTGAAGTGGTCGGGCATCTGGCGGAACTGGAAAAGAGCCGCAAAGAGGTCGTCACCGACAACCGCGCCTCCCGTCAGGCCACGGCCCGGCAGGAGGAGTGGGCTCCGCCCGTGGCGCCGGAGAATCCCACCCCCGAAGGATTTCGCAAACTCAACGATGAGTTGGACGCCGCCGTGCGGGAGGTCGCCGAGCTGACCGCCCGTGCCGAGGCCAGGCAACAGTTCCTGCAGGGTCTGCCGCAACGTCTGCTGGAGGCTCTGGGAACCCGCAAAACCGCCGAAAAAGAGGCCGAACGCTTCCAGAACCAGGCCCTCAAGGAACAGGGGGCCATGCGGGATCTGATGTCGCTGCAGGCGGGCAACGCCTCCCTGAAAGCCAAGGTCTCGGTGCTGCGCGTCAAGTGGCTGGAAGCGGAACAGGAGTACGAAAAAGAGAGTGTGGGGGCGCGGGATCAGAATCTGGAAGCGGCGCGTCTGCGGCAGAAGTGGCGGGAAAAGGCCTTCGCCCTCTACCAGGATGCCCTCAACCGCATCCAGGAAAACGTGTTGCAGAACACCCTGGCGGAACTGGCCCGCAAGGAGCGACTGGAACAGGAAGCCACCGAGCCCGACCAGAAGTTTCTGGCCCATTGGGATGCGGAAGTGGCCCGTCTTCGCCACCACATCGCCGACCTCAACACGGTACGCACCAACCTCCTCTCCATCACCTCCGAACAGGAGAAGCAGCTGGAGGCGGAACAGGAGCAGCTCCGTACCCTGGATGCCCTGGTCAAACAGGGCGGCATTCGCAGCGAAACCACCGCCGAGAGCCTCAAGGAGACTTTCCGGGATCTGGGCCATCAGCGCAAAGGGCTGGATCATGTGCTGCCGCCCACCCTGGCCGAACGGCAGCCGGCCTTTCAAACCCGCAGCCAGGAGATCAACACCCTGCTGGTCAACTGGCGGGACGAATGGCAACGCTCCATTCCGCTCATCGAGTCGGTGTTGAGCGGAGAACGCAAGAACGCCTTCCGCACCCGTGCCGACCAATTGGCGGATGCCTACCGCCGGGGGCTGGGAGAGGAGAAGCAGCTTCTGCTGGAGATCACCTCCCAGATGCGTCGTCTGGAACTTTTCCCCGCGCAACGGGCCGGCGTACTCAACGACCTGGAAGCCCTGGTGCTGGCCCAGGTTTTCTGGATCCAGGATGTGCCCCCCCTTGGTCTGGCCACGGTCAATACCCTCTTTCAGGAGATCTTCTCCACCACCAAACCCTACTCCATCCTCAACTGGTGGCGGCAGGTGCTGTCGGGCGAAACCGTGCTGCGCCTGCTCTCCACCCTGCGGGAGGCCCGGTTCATCGCCTTCATGGTGCTGCTGGTCGTGGTGATGCCCCTCTTCTGGCGCTATCTGCGCAAACATCTGGAGATGCATCTGCCCAGGGCCCGCCGACCTGCGGAATCCCTCCGCTACTCCCCGCAGGAAGAGAGTCTGCTCACCATCCTCTCCTCCCTGCTCTGGGTCAGCCTGGCGCCGCTCTATCTGCTGGCCGCCGCCTTCCTGGTACGGGAACTCGATCTGCCCGCCGCCATCGGCACCGTCATTCAGCAGGTGTTGATTCACCTGGCCCTCTTCTGGCTGCTCTGGGCCGCCAACCGGGTTCTTCTGGGCAGCGACGGACTGGCCCGCCTCTGGTTCGATCTGCCCGCGCCCCTGGCGCTGATGCTGCACCGCACCATCCGGGTGGTGCTGATGGCCTACCTGGTCTGTCTGCTGCCCTGGATGATCTTCCGGGTCGATCCCTTCCAGTTCGAGGCCCTGCCCCGGCTGGGTTTCATCTGTTTCGAAATCGGCGTGATGTTTGCCGTCCACCTGCTCATCCGCCCCCGCTCCCCCCTGATCCGGCACGCCTTCGGCCCGGCCGACACACCTCAAAGCAAAACACGGGGGTTTTTGGGACGTCACTGGGTCATGATTCACCCCCTCTCCCTGATCTACATGGTGGCCATTCTGCTCCTGGAGACCAGCGGATTCCGCTTCGGCGCCATCTACCTGGCTCAGAACGGCCTCGTCACCCTCCTGGTCCTCTTCCTGATGATCGGCTTCTCCCATCTGGTGGAGGCCATGATCTCCCGGGTGGTGACCAACCTGCGACGCTCCCCGGAGCTGACCCCCCCCGGGGTCCGCCCCTCCGAAAGCCGTCCTCAGGTGGCCCGGCAGATCAGCCACTCCCTGCAATTCCTCATCAATCTGGCCGGCTTCTACATCCTGGCCATCAGTTGGGGCCTCGGTCAGCGCGCCCTGGAAATCCTTCGGGATCAGACCCTCTATCGCACCTCCACCCCCGATGGCCGGGTCATGCTGGTCACTCTGGCCGATCTGCTGGGCTTCGTGCTGGTGCTGATGACCATGTTCTGGCTGTTGAAACATCTGCCCCGCCTCTTCGAACTGATCTTCTTCTCCCGCATGTCCGTGGACGCCGGCGTGCGCTACGCCGTGGTCACCATGAGCCGCTACCTGGTCTTTCTGGCCGGCATCCTCTTCGCCCTCACCTTTCTCCATCTCGATCTGGCCCAGTTCGGCTGGCTGGTGGCCGCCATCTCCGTCGGCATCGGCTTCGGCCTGCAGGAGATCGTGGCCAACTTCGTCTCCGGCATCATCCTCCTGGTGGAACGTCCCATCCGGGTGGGAGACACCATCACCGTCGGCGCCACCTACGGCCGGGTCACCCGGATCAAGATCCGCGCCACCACCGTGCTCAATTCCGACAATCAGGAGCTGCTGGTGCCCAATCGCGACCTGATCACCCGGGAGGTCACCAACTGGACCCTGGCCAACACCACCCTGCGGGTGGTGATTCCCATCGGGGTGGCCTACGGCTCCGATCCCGTTTTGGTGCGCACCCTGCTGCTGACCATCGCCCGCGAACAGACCGACGTTCTCAAGGAGCCTCCGCCGGAAGCCTATTTCCTGCGCCATGCCGCCAGCTCTCTCGATTTCGAACTCCGCGTCTTTCTGGGCAACCCCTCCCTGCGCTGGGTCATGACCGACCGGCTCAATACCGCCATCAACCGCCGCTTCCGGGAAGAGGGCATCGAAATTCCCTTCCCTCAACAGGATTTGCATCTCCGATCGGGTTTCGAAACACTTTTTGCCCGACCGACGGGCGATTCATGAGAAGAGCCCGTTGCGTTCGTTTCCCCGACTCGTGGATAATGGGGCTTTGGTGTCATTTCCTGGCCAGGTGCGATCCTTGAACATATCGACCCGCTTGCACCTCATATTCGCAGCAGCCGCCCTGCCGATCTTCCTGACCGGGTTCACCATGGAACAGGGGAACGAGGTTTGGCGTCTGCTGTGGCTGGGTGGCGGGGCTCTCATCCTTCTTGCGGGTTATGTCACCAGCCGCAGGCTGCTCAAGCCGGTCAGTCAGCTTTCCAATGCGGCCCTGGCCCTGGCTTCCGGACAGCGGGACGTGCAGATTGCCAATCCCGGCACCGACGAACTCGGACAACTGGCCCGCACCTTCAACCAGATGGTCGTGGCCCTCGACAGCTCCACCATCCAGAAAGAGCTGGTACACAACATCCTGCAATCCATCGCCGACGCTCTCTTCGTCCTCAACCGCCAGGCGCGCATCCAGCAGGTCAATCAGGCGGCAACCCGGATTCTGGGTTACGGAGAAAACGAACTGCTCGGGCAGAACATGGATTTTCTCATTCCCGACCGGGCGCTGCTGGCTTCGGTTTTCCGGGATGTCTACGCCCGGGGGGCCGTTTCCAATCTGGAGACCAACTTCCGCACCAACAAGGGGGAGGAGATTCCGGTTTCCCTCTCCTGCAACATCCTCACCGACAGCAAGGGCGAAGCCCTGGGCGCCGTTTTCCTGGTTCAGGATATTTCCGAACGCAAACGCGACGAGGAGAGACTGCACTTCCTGGCCAATTTCGATGTTCTGACCAAACTGCCCAATCGCACCCTGTTTCTGGAACGCCTCACCCAGGCCCTGTCCCGTGCCCCGTGGACCAAACGTCTGGTGGGCATCTGCTATCTGGGGCTGGATCGCTTCAAGGTGATCAACGACACTCTGGGACATCAGAGCGGCGACTTCATCCTCCAGGAGGTGGCCAACCGCCTGAAGTGCTGCATCCGACAGGGTGATACCGTGGCCCGCATCGGTGGTGACGAGTTCGTGGTCCTGCTGGTGGACGTGGCCCGACCCGAAGACCTGCAACGCTTCTCCCGCAAGGCCATGGATGCCGTCGCCGCACCCATTCCGTTGGACAAGGGACAGGAGATCTATCTGACCGGCAGCGTCGGCATCAGTCTCTTCCCCGAAAGCGGACTGGAACCCGATGTCCTTTTCAAACACGCCGACATCGCCATGCAGCACGCCAAGGTGCGGGGCAAGAACCAGATCTTTTTCTACAACCCGGAACTCAACGCCCGCGCCGACGAACGCATGGCCGTGGAAAACGCCCTGCGCCACGCCCTGGCCCGTCAGGAATTCCGCGTCTTCTATCAACCCCGGGTCAATCTGGAGTCCCGACGCATCGTGGGCGCGGAGGCCCTGGTGCGCTGGTTCCAGGATGGCCGCATGATGCCACCCATGGCCTTCCTGCCCACCGCCCAGGAGATCGGCATCATGGCCGACCTCGACCTCTGGGTGCTGCGGGAGGCCTGTCGTCAAACCCGCTCCTGGCGGGATCAGGGGCTCTGCGCCATCCGCATCTCCGTCAACCTCTCCCACCAGCTCTTCAACCGGGAGGATCTGATTCCCCAGGTCAACAACATCCTGCTGGAAACCGGTCTGCCCTCCGATTGCCTGGAGCTGGAATTGACGGAAGAGATCGTCATGCGCAACGTCAACCACACCATCGAGGCGCTGGAACACTTCCGCACCCGCTGGATCCGTCTGGCCATCGACGATTTCGGCACCGGCTACTCCTCTTTCGGTCATCTGAAGCGGCTGCCCATCCATACCCTCAAGATCGACCGCTCCTTCGTGCGCGACATCACCACCAAGCAGGACGACGCCGCCATCACCTCCGCCATCATCGCCATGGCCCACACCCTCAAATTGAAAGTCACCGCCGAAGGGGTGGAAAACGCCGAACAGATGGAGATGCTCGCCTCGCAAAATTGTGATGAAATTCAAGGTTATTTCATCAGCCCCCCGGTCCCTGCCGAACAGTTTGAATCTCTCTTGCAGCGGGAACGCTGGTAAAATCGTCCCAACCATGGGATGATGTGCAATTGTCACACTTTGTTTACAATTTGTTGCAACATGAGGAGAGACCCATGGGTTGGAATTCGCTTGGCCTTGGGAAGAAGGTTCTCTTTGGGTTCGGCGTGGTCCTGATTCTGCTCGGGGCCGTGGGGTATTGGGCCGTTCAGGGCATCTCCATGATGGTGTCCGACGGGCTGCAGGTGGTGGGTGGCAATCGTCTCAAGGGCGAGATCCTGCAACGCGAGGTGGACCATCTCAACTGGGCCAACCAGGTCGCCGCCTTCATCAACAGCGACTCGCCCACGGCCGATCTGACCGTGCAGATGGATCACACCCAGTGCGGTTTCGGCAAATGGTATTACGGCGAGGGACGCAAACAGGCGGAAGAGCGCCTGCCCCTGCTGAAACCGGTGCTGGACAATCTGGAAAATCCCCACAAGGCGCTGCACGCCTCGGCACGGACCATCAAGGAGAAGTTCAAGCCCGCCGACGAACAGTTGCCCCCCTTCCTGACCAAACGGGAAGTGGACCATCTGGTCTGGTCGGAAAAGGTGGAAACCGCCGTGTTGAACCGTCAGAAGGAGTTGACGGTGATGCTGGATCCCACTCAGTGCGGCTTGGGCAAGTTCCTCTTCGGTCCGGAGGGGGAGAAGATGTCCAAGGCCGATCCGGAGCTGGCCCGCATGCTGGAAGAGATCAAGGCGCCCCATGCCCGGCTGCATGCCGCCGGCGGAGAGGTGAAAGCCGCTCTGGCCGCCGGCAACGTCGATCAGGCGCGGGAACTCTTCATGGCCAATATCCAGAAGGCCCTGGCCGAAACCCGGGAGATCCTCTCCAAGATGCAGGCCCGGGCCCAGGAAAACCTCAAAGGCAAGTCCGAAGCCAAAAAGATCTTCGCCGAACAGACCCAGGCCAACCTCTCCGAAGTGCAGAAAAACCTGCGCGAGCTGGTCAAGCTGACCAACGACAACATGATGTCGGAAGAGGTCATGTTGAAAAGGGCCGCCTCCACCCATTCCGGGGTGATCGGCATGACCCTGGTGGCCATCGTGGTCGGACTGGTTCTGGCGCCGCTGCTGGCCCGCTCCATCATCGCGCCGATCCTGAAATGCGTCGATTACGCCAAAAAGGTCGAGCAGGGGGATCTCTGCTGCACCATCAGCGTGGGCAATCGTCAGGATGAGGCGGGGCAACTGGTCAGCACCCTCAACAGCATGACCATGCGGCTCAACAAGGTGGTCAGCGAGGTGCGCAACGCCGCCGATGCCGTGGCCGACGGCAGCAACGAGCTGACGGCCAACGTCAACGGGCTCTCGGACGCCGCTTCCAGTCAGGCTGCTTCCATTGAGGAGACCTCCGCGTCGGTGGAGGAGCTGACCAGTCGCATTCAGCTGAACTCCGACCATGCCCAGGAGACGGCGGGCATCTCGGCCAAAGCGGCGCAAAGCGCGGTGGAGGGCGGCAACGCCGTCTCCCAGGCGGTGACGGCCATGAAGGAGATTGCCGACAAGATCTCGGTCATCGAGGAGATCTCGCGGCAGACCAATCTGTTGGCCCTCAATGCCGCCATCGAGGCGGCACGGGCCGGTGAACACGGCAAAGGCTTCGCGGTGGTGGCGGCGGAAGTGCGCAAGCTGGCGGAGCGCAGTCAGGCCGCTGCGGGACAGATCGGGCAGATTTCCGCTTCCAGCGTGGCCATTGCGGAACAGGCGGGTGAGATCATCGGCCAACTGGTGCCCGACATTCAGCGCACCGCTGAACTGGTGCAGGAGATTTCGGCCTCCAGCAACGAGCAGAGTCAGGGCATCGCCCAGATCAACGCCGCCATCCAGCAGCTCGATCAGGCCATTCAGAGCAACGCCGGAACGGCGGAAGAGTTGGCCGCCACGGCGGAAGAGCTGTCCGGGCAGGCGGACATGTTGCGCCAACAGGTGGAGTTCTTCCACACCGAGCGCCACTGAGTGAAGTGAACAGCCAGGAAATACGGGGGTCCGGGGGGGGGATAATCCCCCCGGCGGGGTTCGGGGCAGCGCCCCGAGGTGTTGACTTGGCCTTTGGTGGGTTGAAGCCAAAAGGAAAGCGCACCAATCGGGTTCCCTACACGATCTTCGTAACCACTTCGACCCGCCGGAGGGGGCCAGGGGAGGGCCTTATCCTCCCCATCCTCGAAGTCACCACCCGGACATCGCCGGGGTTGTTCGGAGCACCCCTTGTTCTTGAAAAACCCGAACGATGGCGGAATGGGCACGTTTTACGGATGGGGAGGATGAGACCCTCCCCTGGCCCCCTCCGGCGGGTCGAAGTGAGGACAGGGTTTGGAGACAATGCGACGTTGGGCATTTCTCCTTTTGGCTTCGACCCGCTACGGCAACGTCAACACCTCGGGGCGCTGCCCCGAACCCCGCCGGGGGGGCTAGCCCCCCCGGACCCCCGCATGCCTTAAAAACTCATCTATCACACTTTCTTAACTCTTATTTTCCCGGGCCATTCCATGCTCCAGGAACTTCTGAATTTCCTCAACCGCTCCCTCACCCCCTACCACGCCGTCGAGACCAGCCTTGATCTGCTGACCCGCTCCGGCTTCGTCCGCCTGCGGGAAGAAGACGACTGGTCCCTGCGCCCCGAAGGCCGTTATGTCGTGGTACGCGGCCACAGCTCCTTCATGGCCTGGATCATGCCGCGCCAATCCCCCGCACCCTGCCCGATCCACCTGGCGGTGGCCCACACCGACAGCCCGTGCCTCAAACCCAAAGCCAATGCCCTGAAAATAAAACGCGGCTGGCTGGTCTTCGACCTGCAGGTCTATGGTGGCGTCATCCTCTCCTCCTGGTTCGATCGTGACCTCTCCCTGGCCGGTATCGTCTACCTGCGACACCCGGAAGGGGGCCTTCGCCACGCCCTGGTGGACTGTCGCCAACCCCTTACCCGCATTCCCAATCTGGCCATTCACCTGAATCGTTCCCTGAACGACGCCTACAAGATCAACCCCCACGAAGAGCTTTCCGCCCCGTTTCTCCCTGGAGATCCTTCCGAGGAGAACGCAAGCAACGCTCCCCTGCGCCACCTGCTGTTCCACATCCTGGCCCCTGCCCATCCCGGTCTGGAAGAGGCGGACCTGCTGGATTGGGATTTGAACCTTTACGATGTCAACCCCGCCACCCAAGCCGGTTCCGACGGGCAATGGCTGGTCGGCTCCCGTCTCGATAATCTGTTGTCGGTTTGGACCATCGTGAAGGCGTTGCAGGAACACGATCCCCGCTCCGCAGAAGCCATCGCCATGGGAGGATGCTTCGATCATGAGGAGGTCGGCAGTCAATCGGCCTATGGGGCCAACGGCAACTTTGCCGAAAGCATCGTGTCCAGACTCTTTCCCCAGGAATCCTCGCGAAGTCGCGCCATGGCCCGCTCCTGGCTGCTCTCTTTGGACAACGCCCACGCCTGCCACCCCAACTACCCGTCGTTGCAAGACGAACAACACTGCCCACGGCTCGACGCCGGCGTGGTGCTGAAGCGCCATCCCGGCCTGCGCTACGCCACCAACGCCCTTTCCGCCGCCCGCATCAAGGATCTGGCCTACACGGAGGGTCTGCCCCTGCAGGAGTTCACCGTGCGCGCCGACATGTCCTGCGGCACGACGGTGGGACCGGTGCTTTCCGCTTCATTGGGCATACCCGGCGTCGATCTGGGCGTGCCCACCTGGGCGATGCACTCGATTCGGGAGACGGCGGGCAAACGGGATGTTCTGCATCTACAGAAACTTCTGAAAGGTTTTTTCGCATAGCAGAGGGCGCTACAAAGTTCCCGCCGCAAGCGGGAACATATTTTTATATTTTTTGACTGTAACTATTCAGATATACGGGGGTTCGGGGGGGGGATTATCCCCCCCGACGGGTCCAGGGCAGCGCCCTGGGACTCTTCCTTTTGCTGTTGACTTCCGACCCCATGGGGTCCAGGGGGCGCCCCCGGGACTTTTCCTTTCGCCGTTGACACGATCATGCGGCACCGTTCATGGGTCTGAATAGTTACTTTTGATTTTCAATATATTATCTTTTAATTATCAAAAAAGAGAATGTTCTATCCTTTGACTTTCCATTTATCATTCAGATCTTTCTTGAATGATTGCTTCGCCGTTTTGGCTCAGGAGAGAGAGCGGGGCTGCAAAGAGGTCAATCCGACCCTCTGGTCGGACTGGATCAGCCTCCAGTCCGACCAGGAGAGTCCAATCGCCGTGCGGCGATGGTCCGGAAAGAGATTCCGGGAGCGGAATTCAGGCGGGCATGCGGCTCTTCTTCTTGGCCTTCTTCTTGGCATGGGCCTTCTTGGCAGCGCCGGACTTCTTGGCCTTTTTGGCATGGGACTTCTTGGCGTTCTTCTTGGCAACATGCTTCTTGCTCTTGGCCTTTTGCACCTGGGATTGGCCCTGCGCATCATAGGAGGGCATTCCGGAAGCGGCAAAGGCATCCTGGGAATAGGTTCCACCGACCATGATGGACAGCGCCAACACCATGGCAACAAGAAAAGCTTTTACTTTCATTGAAACGTCTCCTGAAGTAGTGAGGAAAGCAGAGATAACCTAAAAAGATCCCCAACACGATCTTTCGTATTGAAACTATCGAACGCTTGTGAGAAACGGGTTCATCCTGGTATAGTTGGTAAAACGGCTCCTTAGGTTGCCCTAAAAGAAGGTCCAAGTCAAAGAAGGTGTAGGGCGGACTGTCGTTTTTTTCGACCAACCCGCCGGAAGTGGGCCTTTCTCCGATCGGGGCCGGATCAAGTCCTTCTTTGCGGTCTCGATGGAGTGCCGTTTGTTATCGAACGATCACCTTGCAAATCCCGTTCGAGGTCTCCCTATAAAATCTATAAGAAAGGAAAAAGTCAAAGGACAGAACATTTTCTTTTTTTTGATAGTTAAAAGATAACATATTGAAAACCAACGGATTTTATATGCATCCCGACTTGGTGGGGAGCATTTCACAACCCCCTCGAACGAAATAGGCCAACATCTTGTAGAGCAGGTGGGAAGCCACCTGTTCACTGACTTCGTTGCCCGGCAGCGGAGCCAGTTCGACGAGGTCCAGCCCCACAACCTCCCGCTCCGCTCCAACCCGCCGCAACAGGCGCAACACCTCGTAAAAACCCAACCCCCCCGCCACCGGTGTGCCCGTTGCCGGCAACACCGAAGGATCGAGTCCATCCAGGTCCAATGTTACATAGACCTTCAGCGGTAACTGGTCGATCACCCGCGCGATCCACCGATCCTCACCCCGGCGGGTCTCCTCCCAGATCTCCCTGGCCCAAAAGAGACGATTTTCCCCACCCGTCTCCGCCAGGAAAAGAGCCTCCTCCTGACTCAGGGAGCGGATACCCACCTGGGTCACGGGCAGCCCCTTCTCCACCAGACGCCGCATGACGCAGCCATGGGACCAGATTGTGCCCTGGTAGCTGTGCCGCATATCGGCATGAGCATCCAGTTGCAGAATGCCGAAATCGTCTCCCCGAGCCTGACGCACCGCGTCTACCAACCAGGGGGTGATGCCATGCTCCCCGCCGACAGCCGCCAACACTCGTCCCGCCACCACATGGGGCAGGGCCGCCTGCCGGATGGCCTCCCCCATCGCCTCCGGAGAGGCCAGCTCGACCCCCACCGGTGGCAGGGTATGGTAGCCGTCCCGATACGGTTCCCGACGCAACTCCTCGTCGTAATATTCCAGGCTGCCGGAAGCCTGAAGCAGAGCGGCAGGCCCCCGTGACGCCCCATGCCCCCAGGAAACGGTGCCTTCGTAGGGTACCGGCAGGATAACCACACGGGCCTGCTCAAGGGGAGCGTTGGGAAGGTGCAGAAAATTCATGACCGCTCAGTGGTTCGGGTATGGGCAACGGAAGCATCACAGAGTATCATGTGTAGTTGGCTTCCGACACCTTTTGCCGCAGGGATGTTTCATGAGTTCCTGGTCCATCGACCGTACCGCCCGGCTCTATCGTCTCTCCCGCTGGGGAGGGGAGTATCTGCGCATCACGCCGGAAGGCCATCTGTGTCTGTTGCCCCAACCGGATCGTCCGGACCTGCGTGTGGACGTGTCACGTCTGTTGCGCGACTTGCCCGGTCAGGGGCGATGGCCCGTCGCCGTGCATGTTCCCGCCATTCTGCGCCATCGTCTGGACCGGCTCTCCACCACCCTGGAACAGGCGGCGCGTCGCCAGTCCACCCCTCCCTCCTGGCGTGTCATCTATCCCCTCAAGGCCAATCCCCGCCGCGAGGTGGTCACCACCCTGCTGGATCACGGCAACGGGGAACTGGGGGTGGAAGTAGGCACCCGCAGCGAGTGGCTGGCCGCCCTGAGTCTGCCCCAAACCCGACGCAACTGGCTGGTTTGCCACGGCTACAAAGACGAAGCCATGATGGCTCTGGCCTGCCGGGCCGCTCAGGAGGGACAACCCCTGGTGCTGGTGCTGGAACACGTTTCCGAATGCCGGCGTTTTCTCGCCGCCTGC
Source organism: Magnetococcales bacterium (assembly GCA_015231925.1). NCBI lineage: Bacteria > Pseudomonadati > Pseudomonadota > Magnetococcia > Magnetococcales > Magnetococcales bacterium. Next base: position 36,909 of record JADGAQ010000006.1, on the reverse strand, counting down.
CCCTCTCCCCCGCCCTCCCTGATTCTGGGATTGCGACTGCGGCTGCAGGAGGCCGATTCCGGCCATTGGCGCCACAGCGGGGGTGAACAGGCCAAATTCGGCCTCTCCGCTTCCGATCTGCCGGAGACGGTAGCCCAACTGAAGACGGCGGGACTGTTGCAGCGACTGCGGATGCTTCATTTCCACATCGGTTCCCAGGTGGCGCACCTCTCCGATTTCCGTACCGCCGCCAGAACGGCGGCTCGACGGGTGGACGAACTGCGCCGTCTGGGCGCTCCCATCGCCATTGTGGACGCCGGCGGCGGATTGGGTATCGACTACGGTCTCGCCCGTCACTCCACCGCCTTCGATATCCATTATACGCTGGAAGCCTATGCCGACGCGCTGATGGGCATCGTGGCGAACATCCCCGGAGAGCCCGTCGAATTGTGGATCGAATCGGGCCGCGCTCTGACCGCGCATCACGCCTTTCTGCTCACCCATACTCTGCCGGGCGACAATCCGGAGGCCGGGGTTTCAAGGGGCGAGTCGCCCGGGAAAAACCGGGGGAAATCGCCTGGCAAAGCCATGCCGGTCCCCATGCGTTTCATCAATCTGTCGGTTTTTCGCAGCCTGCCCGATGCCTGGGCCATCCATCAGCCTTTTCCCGTGATGCCCCTGGTCAAACTGGACCAACCTCCCGCCCAGCGGGTGGTGCTGGCCGACCCCACCTGCGACTCGGACGGACGCCTGACCCATTACGCGGTGCGTGGTCGACGGGGGACCGCTCTGCCCCTGCCCGCCACCGGACCGGGCGAGTCGCTGCCCCTGGGGATTTTTCTCACCGGGGCCTATCAGGAGACTCTGGGCAGCCTGCACAATCTTTTCGGGGAACCGGCTCGCGCCACGTTGGAGGTCACCGGCCCCGACACCTTCGAGATGCTCGACTGGCAACCTGCCGAATCCGTTGAAGCCGTTCTGGGCCGCATGGGCTACTCCGGGGTGCGTCCCGCCCACCTGGATCGCGACGAGTGGTGGCAGGCCACTTATGGCGCCGTGAAAATTTAAGAGAAAATCAATATTTTTATATTTATTTGTTTTTCAATATTTAATCTTTTAGGTATCAAAAAAAAGAAAATGTTTTGACTTTTTATTTGTCATTCGAGTAAATTACAAAACTGAGTTATGAATATTGATGAATGAAATAACGGAAAAGTCAAAGGATAGAACATTTTCTTTTTTTGATACTTATAAAGATTAAATATTTAAAGTCAAAAGATTTTTAATAAACCCCTGCCTGGTCTCGGAAGTATTACAACTCCCTCATTCGTTTCAGATCCCCCCTGAACAATTGCTTCACCATGTTACAATCGGCTCCAATGGTTTATTGATTGACAATCTCCCCATTCCAGACCATTCTGTTCTGCCGGGCGGATCCCAATTCAGCGGATAAGGCGTCATCGTCCGGATCAGTCAAGCCGGTATCCGCCTTTGCATGAAAGGTTCTCTGTTGTCTTCTGGCGATTTCTCCTCGTTGCACCTGCTTTCTCCCATACTCTCCGCCCTCCAACAAGCCGGTTATCACCAACCGACACCCATTCAAGCGGAGACCATCCCTCACCTCAAAACCGGACGGGATCTTCTGGGCATCGCCCAGACGGGTACCGGCAAGACGGCGGCTTTTGCCCTGCCGATCCTGGACCGGCTGGGACGCAAGCGATTGCCCCCGCAACCCAAACATGTCCGGGTTCTGGTCTTGGCCCCGACCCGGGAACTGGCTTCCCAGATCGACGCCAGCTTCGCCACCTACGGTCGCAACCTGGGAATCTCCCGGGCGGTGGTCTTCGGCGGCGTCAACCAACGCCCCCAGGTGCGCGCCCTGGAACGCGGCGTGGAAGTTCTGGTCGCCACGCCGGGCCGTCTGCTCGACCTGATGGGTCAGGGCTGCCTCTCCTTGAGCCGCATCGAAGTCTTCGTCCTCGACGAAGCGGATCGCATGCTGGACATGGGGTTCATTCAGGATATCCAGAAGGTGGTCGCCGCCCTGCCCGCCAAACGGCAGACCCTGCTCTTTTCGGCCACCATGCCCGATGAGATCGCCACCTTTGCCGGCAACATCCTCACCGATCCGGTACGGGTCGAAGTCGCGCCCCCCGCCACCACCGTGGAACGGGTGGAGCAAAAGGTCTATCGGGTGGAAAAAGGGCACAAGGTGGCCTTGCTGCGCGAAATCCTGCAGCAGGACGCGGTGCAGAAGGTATTGGTCTTCACCCGCACCAAACACGGGGCCAACCGTCTGGCGGAAGATCTGGAAAAACATGGCGTCACCGCCGCCGTCATCCACGGCAACAAGTCCCAAAGCGCCCGCGAATCGGCCCTGAAGGATTTCCGCCAGGGTACGGCCCAGGTTCTGGTGGCCACGGATATCGCCGCCCGGGGCATCGATGTTCCCGGAGTCAGCCACGTCATCAACTACGACCTGCCCAACGAGCCGGAAAGCTACGTGCATCGCATCGGACGCACGGCTCGCGCCGGACGGGAAGGACAGGCCATCTCCTTCTGCGACAGCAGCGAACGGGGTTACATGCGGGCCATCGAGCGCACCATTCGCGCCACGGTGCCTTTGGATACGGCCCATGCCTACCACTCCAACGCTCCCGAAACCGCTCCGCCGGTGATGGGACGCGGCAACGGCGGCGGCAACGGCGGCGGTAATGGCGGACGCCAGGGAACTCCCCAGGCCCAGTCCTCCCGACGTCGGGAAACGGCGGCGGCGCCCGGTCGCCCCGGTCAGGGCAAACCCCGTAGCGCCGGCAGCGACAGCCCGCGGGCCAACTACGCCGGTAACACGATTTCCGCCCCACGGCGCAAAACCGAAGTTCAAACCGCACCGCCGGCCCGAATCCGGGTCCGAACCCAACGGCAGGATGTCAAACGATAACATATACGGGGACTCGGGGGGGGATTATCCCCCCCGACGGGTCCAGGGCAGCGCCCTGGGACTATTCCTTTAATGACTAAAAAAGTCAAAAGGATAGAACATTTCCTTTTTTGATACTTAAAAGATAACATACTGAAAGTCAAAAGATTTTAAGCATATCCCAGTGCGACAGGGGAAAGACCATCGTCACTCCCCTCCCTCCACCTCGGAAATCACCTCCAACAAGTGCTTCTTTTTGATCGGCTTGGTCAGAAAGAGGTCGCACCCCGCCTCCCGGCTGCGTTGTTCTTCACCTTCCAGGGCATGGGCCGTCAGCGTGGCGATAAACAGTGGTTTCTCTCCGCTCCGCCCCTCCCGCCGCCGGATCTCGCGCGTCGCACTGTAACCGTCCATCACCGGCATCTGAACATCCATCAACACCAGATCGAAGCGCTCCCGACCCACCTTGTCCAAGGCTTCCAACCCGTTGTTGACCACCTCCAGATGATGGGGCGTTCCCTTGAGAAAAGCCCGGATCAGCTCCTGATTGTCGATCGAATCTTCCACCAGAAGAACCCGTTTGGCCCTGCCGGGCATGGCCGTGGCCACTTCGCCTTCCGTCGCAACCTCCGGAGTGGTGGGCAGATACAAGGGCAAAGTGATTTCGAAGTGGCTGCCGTGCCCCTCCCGGCTCTCCACCCGCAGGCTGCCGCCCATCAGAGAGATCAGTGCCCGGGACAAAGCCAGGCCGAGACCCGTGCCGCCGTGGCGTCGGGTCAGTCCCCCGTCCACCTGGGTGAAGGGGGTGAATATCCGCTGCAAATCCGCCTCGGAGATCCCTACGCCCGTATCTTCCACCACCAGATGCCAGACCCCGCCATCCCGCCGGGTGACCAGGTGTACCGATCCCTGGTCGGTGAATTTCACGGCGTTGCCCACCAGATTGAACAATACCTGACGCAGACGCATGGCATCGCTGCGCACCCATCGGGGCATGTTCGGGTCCAGCTGCAGGTTCAGCGCCAGCCCCTTGTTGCGGGCCAGCACCTGCATCAACGCCACCACTTCCTCAAGCAACCCCGGCAAATCGATGGTCTCTTCCATCAACTTCAATTTGCCCGCCTCGATCTTGGCAAAGTCGAGAATCTGATTGATCAGTTCCAGCAGGTTGTTGCCCGCCTGCTGCAACTTGCGCACATAGCCAAGCTGCTCCTCCTCCAGGCCCGAATCCAGCAGAATATCCCCCATACCGATCACCACATTCATGGGGGTGCGAATTTCGTGGCTCATGGCGGCGAGAAACTCGCTTTTGGCCCGGTTGGCCGCCTCCGCCTGCTCCTTGGAATGGACCAGCTCCTCATGATAGCGCCGCAACTCCCGCGCCGCCCGCTGGCGTTCGGTGATATCCCGGAAGATGCCCTGCAGCATGGGTCGCCCGCCAATGAGATGGACCGTACCCACCACCTCCACCGGCACCTCCTGGCCGTCGGAACGCAGGATGTTCATCTCGGTCGGCTTGCCGACGACATCGGGATCCTGCTCCACGCATTGTCGGAAAAGCGCCCGCACCTTCTCCTCTTCACGGGGGGGATGCAGCCGGCTTTGATGCCAGCCACGGATTTCGCTCACTTCCCGCCCCATCAAATGCGCCGCCGCCACATTGGCATCCAAAAGCAGGCCGTTTTCCGGATCGGCCAGGAAGATGGCATCCGGGGAAGACTGAAACAGCGAACGGAATCGCTCCTCGCTGGCCTGCAGGGCCATACGGTCCCGATAGTGCTGGGAGACATCTTCGTGGATCAGGATCACCTCGGAAATCCCCTCCGTCGACCCGGTACCCATGGGATAGATGCAGGTCCTGACCCAGATGATACCGGCATGATCCGGTCCGCCTTCCGTGGAACGATCGTAGGGAATGGGTCCCAGATCCCGCGATTCGCCGGCGAAGGCACGCCGTATCTCCGTATCCAGACCGTGTCTGGCCACCTCCCGATCATCCAGAATGCTGTAGCGGCGTTCCTGCAGCCAGGCCAGATCGACCCCCCACATCTTCTCCCAGGCCTGGTTGACCTGAATGGTGCGGCCGTCCCGACCACAAATCTGCATGGGCATGGGGCTCTTTTCGAAGAGGGCGCGGAAACGCTTTTCGGAAAGACGCAACTCCTCGGCGATGGCCCGACGCCGGCTCTCCTGGGCATACCACCGGGAGTAACCCCAACCCATGCCCAACATGCCCAAAAACCAGAACACCCCATGTGTCGTCAGGATGGTTCCAATGTTTTCCTGTTCCAGAAAGGGCTGCATGGGCACCGACACCCCGATGCCACCCCGCACATCCCCCACCTTGTAGCCCTGGTGGGCATGACATTTGAGGCACCCCACCGTGGCCATCATGGGGCGCATGAGACGAAGGAAGGGTTCATCCCCGATGCTGGTGAATTCCTGGACTTCCGTCTCCCCCCTTTCGAAGGCGTGCAGCGCCTTCGCTTCCCAGACATCGGGCGCATTGGCGGGATTGAGCGGTTTGAGGCTGGTGATGCGGCCCCGAACTCCGTACAGATCGCTGTATTGTTCCATGATCTGACGCAGCATGTAGGCGGGATTCATCAGGGTCAGCCGTCTGCCCGAGGGGGTGGTCAGATCCCGTTCGGGGATATGGCTCAAATAGGGACTGGGAGGGGTGTTGGAGTCTATCGGAACATAAACCCCTCCGTGGGAAGTGGCCCAATGGCGCAGGGCCAGATCCTTGTTGAAATGGGCCCGAGCGCTGTTCATCGCCATATTGAGGCTCTCCTGCCGCTCCTTGTGGAGGTTCCAGTGGAGAGAAGCCACAATCAGGAGCGTCCAGAACAAACAGACAAGTAGTAAAAGCTTTTTCATGGCGGCAACCGGGATTTCCGACAGGTTGGGACGCTCGATCCAGTGCCCATTATCACCCATCATAAACAGCTTGCCAATTGAAATAACCTTATCAAACCCATCGCCCGTGGGGTGGGATTTCTTCCGGCGGCTTTCATTCAGGAAGCCGGGGCTCGAAAACCTATATTAATTTCAGGTGGCGATCGACCCCCGACACTCATGACATGAAGCGAGCGATTTTTCTATTCTTTTAATTTTGCAATTCCGACAGCTTTTAAAATAAACTTTTCGATAAATGGCTCTGACACACCTTTCTTCATTTTTCGCAAGAAGTATTTTTCAAAAGCCAGTTTTGCCAAATGAACCCATTTGCCTTTTTTCATCCAGGAGAGGTTGCGCGGCGGAATTTGCGGCATGGCCACGAAGGCCACTCCGGTGTCACCCATATCGGCCAGACAAATGGCATGCCAGGTGCCCTGACGTTCGGGTGCTTCACCACGCAGGTCGTGCTGAATGTTGTGTACCGCCGCCGTCACCATGGATTCGATCATGTACCCGGTCTTGGGAGCGCCGGTCGGCACCGGAGTCGTTTCAACCGGAGGAATGGCGATGCAGACGCCGACAGCATAGATATTGTGCCAGCGCGGATTGCGTTGGTAGGCATCGACCTTGACGAAACCGCGGGGATTGACCAGATCCGGCCCCACCGCCACCAGCGGATCGATGCCCTTGAAGGCGGGCAGCATCATGGCGTAGTGGAACGGCAGATCGTGTTCCCGGATCACTTCGCCCCGTTCGTTGTGTTCCGCGACGAACATTCTGTTCGCCTCGACCCGCGACACCCTGGCGTTGCAAATCCAGCGGATATGCTTCTGTCGCAACTCCGCCTCCATGAGTCCCCGGGAATCGCCGACTCCCCCCAGACCCAGATGCCCGATATAGGGTTCGGAGGTCACGAAAGTCATGGGCACCCGATCTCTCAGGCGGCGCTTGCGCAACTCCGCATCCATGATGAAGGCGAACTCGTAGGCCGGACCGAAACAGGAGGCACCCTGCACCGCTCCGACCACCACCGGACCGGGTTCGATGACGAAATGCTGCCAGGCGTCCCAGGCGGCTTCCGCGTGGGGAACCGTGCAGACGGACTGGCTGAAACCCGAAGGACCCAACCCTTCCACTTCGTCGAAGGCCAGTTTGGGGCCGGTGGCCAGCACCAGATAGTCGTAGCCGAGAACCTGGCCGTCGGTCAGTTCCAGACGGTTTTCGTCGGGATGGAGGGCGGAGAGCCCCAGGGGAATGAAACGAATACCCTGTCGTTCCAGAAGCGGTTTGATGGGCAGGATCACATCTTTGCGGCTGCGCCAGCCCACGGCAACCCAAGGATTGGACGGCACGAAGGAGAAGTAGTCCGAAGGATGCACCACCGTGATGGCGTGTTCCCTGCCCAGCAGGCTCCGGAGTTCGTAAGCCGCAGGCATACCCCCGATGCCGCACCCCACCACCACGATATGGGCCATGAGACAATCCTTTCCTGATCAATCCGTTCGGAGGAGCGACTCCTGCCGCTTGCGCAATCGGCAGGAGCCGAGGGAATTGATCCTACTCTTTTTTTGAAGCTTTTTCAGATTTTTTTCTTTGTAACTGAAGAGGGAGTTGCAAAACACTCAAAATCAGACAATAGTATTCTTTAAAATTTTTTGCTCTTCCAATATGCTATCTTTTAAATATAAAAAAGAAAATGTTCTATCCTCTGACTTTTTCATTATCATTTATCTAAATTTCTCATGACCCTTCCGGAAGGGTCTTGCCATTGGCTCTGAAGTATATATTCAGAACATTCTAAAAGAATAACAGAAAAGTCAAAAGAATAGAACATTTTCTTTTTTTGATATTTAAAAGATAAAATATTGAAAGTAAAATGATTTTTAATATATCTACGTATTGATACTTAAAACTTCATTAAAGTCATGAAATTTCAATTTTCCGGAAATGGCGTCGGGTCCACCACCCACCCAAGGTCACCACCACCAGCAGCAGACCGGCGGCCCACCAGGTGTCGTAAGCGGAAAAACGCCGCAGGGTGTCGAGGCGTTGCTGCCACAGGCGTTGCCGGGCCCGCTCGAAATCGGGCTCGGGACACCCCCTGCCGAAATGGGCCGCCCAAGGGACATAAGGCCCCTCTTTCAGATAGCGCCGGTAGTAGACCGCCGCCCGATCGGGCTCCCGCGCCAGCATCCGCCCCGTGGCCTTGCACAGCAAGGCGGCAAAGGCCTGTGAGGTTTTCGGTACATGGTCCGCCGCCATGGACAAATGTTCGGCTGTCAGCAGACGGTAATGAAACCGGGGCATCTCATCGGCTGGACCGGATTCCTTCACCCGAGATTTTTCTTCGGAAGTGGTATAGGATTGATCCGTATCCGGATTGTTTCCAAAATATGATCCATCATAGATCTTGAAATCGGGTCGCATCTCAAAACCCAAAAGATCCATACCCGATTCCCACAGCAGCATGGCGGCTTCATACCAGGCTTCTGCTTGGGATATGGTTCCTCCCCAGGGACTCCGCGCCCTGTCCATGGCTTGTCCGTAACGCCGGGCCTGGTCTCGAAGCCTTTCCCCATCGAAGTAGGTCAAGGCCTCGGCAAAATGCCCCGCCCGCATCAACCTCCGCGCCAGAATCAGGCGAATTTCCACACCAGGGGGAACGTCAGCATTTGTATACTCATATTGTTCAACTTCATCGAGGATTTCTTTGGAAGGCGCCGGAATATTTCCCGCTACGAAATTCTTCAATTCATCTACAGTCAAAATGCGTTCCGCCAGATAAACCACATCCGACCAATACGGTGTTACAAACTTCCATTGCCATCGATCCAACGCCGCAAAATAAAACAGGCGAAAAGCCTCGACATACTCACCACGATCCAAACGTAAAACGCCCTCTTCGGCCTGGATGATACACTGAGTCGAGCGGTCCTCGTCTCCGGTGATCAACTCGCCGTGCCTGGAGAGGACGCCCTCCTCTCGGGGAAAGGCCTTGATCGCCCGTTGGTAGCTTGCCAGCGCCACGTCCCGCTCGCCCTTCCTCAAGGCCAGTTTGCCTTCTATCCAGAAAGCAAGATAGTTCCTCTCCAACGGAAGAAGCTTCCCCGCCAGATCGAACCACCCCTTGCGATAAGCCTCGGCGGCCAGCCAGGAAGCGCCGGTCACCTCGGGAACACCCTGCCCCTCCAGTGCCCCCACCAGTCGTTCCACCGTCGAGCGGGACAATCCCGATGTGCGGGCGGCAGGCAGCTTGTCCAAATCGGTTGGATAATTATTAATATTTCCGGAATGGGCCAATAAAACGATTATCGACCGGGACAACGGATCCAAAACAGCTTCATCCAGCAAATTCTGGTTGGAAAGCATGCTTTGCGCCACCGCCAACAGGGAGAGATAGGCGCTACGGGAACCGAAAGAGGCCTGTTTGGCATAAAGGGCCAGGGCTTTGGCCAAACTTCCCGGAATCAGATGGAGCCTGGCTTCCTCCCCCAGACTGGCCACCGCCAGCCCCAAAGGATCGGCGAGACCTTCGGAGACCCGCTGTCGAACCTGCTCGAAGTGGCGAGCCGCCGCCTCCCGATGGTCCTGTTTCGCCTCCAACCGACCCAGCATGTAAAGCGCCCACACCTCCCGGAAACCCCGTTCTTCCTCGGGACGGGAGAGTACCGCCTCGAAATGGTTTCGCGCTGCCTCCCAGGCACCCCGTCGGAAAGCCACTGCTCCCGCAGCGTAGTGGCGGACCGCCTCCGGCAGGCCATGGCCGGCAGCATAGGCTTCGCACGCCGACTCACGGGAACGCGCTTCGTAAAGCGAGTGGACCTGGCTTATCGAAAGGCCTTGCTCTTCAAAGCTCTCCCGCCGGGCTTCCCTCCACTCGGGCAGCTGATAATTGTCCGGATCCGTCCCGTCGATCGAATCATGCTGATCGGGCCGCCAGGATTCGGCGGATTTGGGTAACAGGCGGGGCAGTTCGCGGAAAAACCAGGAGCGTGGACCCGAAAGCAGAGACCCTTCCCGATCGTACAGCAAGCTGATGCCGAATTCGGGTCCGCAAGACCAACCCGGCACCGGCAAAAGGAGCACCAGTGCGGCCAGCCACAGCCTAGGGAGCATGGAATCCCACCTTCTCGACGGCGCAACGCACCCAGGCGATGGTGCGCTGTTGTTTGGCTTTCAACGGTTGCGGCTGGCTCAAACGCAGATAGAAACCCTTTTCGACCCGTTGCAGAAGGTAGCCTTCCAGGGCGTCGGCCTCCTGGCAACTGCCGCACTGCACGAAGACCTCGTTGGGCAAGGCGGCGTCCAGATTGCCGTCGTTGGCGATGCGGATGTCGCTGGCTCCCGAGGCCTCGTCCATCACCGCCCTGACCCCGAGCCGGGGTTCCAGGGGCGCGCCGTCGATGACGCCGTGCCAGGTGGCCAGGCTCCAGGCGCGGCGGTCGTCGTCGGTGGGCAGACGAAACCAGATCGGCCCCAGCAGCAGCGGAATGGTCTTGCGGGCCAGATCATCGAGCAGGCCTCGCACCTCTCGCGGATCGGCGGAAAGTTCCCGCTCCACCACACCCCGACCGGGAAGAGCGGTTTCGCTCTCCACCACCACCACCTTGCCCGTCTCGTCCCATCCGACCCGGGATCCGTAGGTCGGCAACGCCACCCGGAAGGGAACCGGCGTCTCGGCGGCGAACTCCTCGATCCAGCGCAACGCCTGCTGCCGGTTGAACAATCCCAGACGCGGATTGGCCACGGCATGCACCTGCAAAACGGCCTCATCGGCCTGTTGCAGCACTTCAAGCAGGATGGGACTGCGCAGCCAGGCCGGCAGTGCGGTCAGAGTGATCCTGACGTTCTTGTCCAGAACGGGCCGCAACTCGGCCAGGAAATGGGCGTATTCCCGCAGTTGGGCGGTGGGTGCGTCGTAGTCGATCTCCAGACCGATGACGGGAGGATCGGCCCGACGCCATTTGCCGAGCAAATCGGCGATGCCGACAATCAGGGGATCCCACTCCGTTGCCGAAAGGGCGTGGTTGAAGCGCACCACCAGCACCACCGGCTTGCCGTTGTGCAACATCTCCTTGCCCGGCGCAAAGACGCTCAGACGGCCGACGGCATCGGTTTCGGCAGCCAGCACATGCCAGGCCCGGATGCGGGAGGCCGACTCCATCATGGCGCTTTTGAGAGCAGGGGTCCACTGACGCTGCCAGATGTAGGCGTCGTGACTGCGGACCACGGGGGAGGCGGACTCGCTGCAGGCGGTCAGAAACAGCCCCGCGACCAGTAGCCACACGAGGGTGAAGGGCCGGGTTCGTTGCGGTATGGCAGGCATGGCGTATCCCAATATGCTTCCCATTCCATCCTTCCATGGGGAGGCTATAGTGCCACGGGCGGGGATGGGGATCAACCGGAACCTTGAGGTGCTACAATTACCGCGGACCAGCCCTTACAAAAAGGCAAATTGCCGATTTGGCGAGAAACGGCTAACATGACGTGGTATACTGCAATTTTTTGGATGAACAGTAAGGAGTATCAGTTATGGATCATGAGGATCGGGTCATCATTGATCGGCGGGATGTCTTGTTCACCGGAATCGGCACCCTGGCCGCCCTGACATTGACCGGCCAGGCGCTGGCGGAAGAGAAGCCCCATCAGCACGACACGCCGCAAGCCGGAAACCCCCTGCAAAAGGTCATCGCCGCCGCCCTCGACTGCCGTGGTGAGGGAGAGGCCTGCCTGGCCCATTGTCTGGGACTTTTCGCGGCGGGAGACACCTCCCTGGCCGCCTGCGCCATCTCGGTTTCCGAAACCGTCGCTCTGTGTACCGCCCTGGCCACCGCCGCCTCCCTGAACTCCCCACGACTGCAAAAGCTGGCGGCGGTGTGCATTGACGCTTGCGAAGCCTGTGAGAAGGAGTGCCGCAAACACGAAGACAAACACGCCTCCTGCAAGGCTTGCGCGGATTCCTGCAAGCGCTGCATCGCCGCCTGCAAGGCGCTTCCGGCCTGAGGAGCGGCATGGACGGGGTTTTTGCCTCGGAAGGGATTGTGGAGGAGGTCCGGGAGAGCGGTCCCATCCGGCGGAGAACACCGTTCGGCCTGAGTGGTCGACCCGTGGGCTTCTCGGTGGTGTTGCACCTGGTGTTCGCGGCAGGGGTGATCCTCTCCGGCTGGGGACGCCTCCCTGCCCCGGTGGAAGAACCGCGCCCGTTGATCGTGCAACTGGTATCGATGAAAACGCCGGCTCCCGCGCCACCCGAGGCGGTTCCCGACACCGCGCCCCCTGCAGCGGTTGCCGAGCCGGTCGCTGCCGCCCCGGTGGTGGAAAAGGTCGCGGAACCTCCCCCCCCGCCGCCGGTCAGGAAAGCCGCGCCCCGCAAAGCGATGGTGAAAGCCCCCACCGCAGCGGTTCGGGTCAAACCGCCCGAAAGCCTTGCGGCGGCAGTCTTCGAAGAGACCGCTCCGGCACCGGGGGTGGGCAACCCGCCTTCTGCCGAGGGGGACGTTTCCGCTCCCCCCGAAGGCCGGGCGGAGCCCTGGCAACCCGCCGTGCCGCGCGAAGAACCACGACCGATCTATCCGGCCATGGCCCGCTCCCGAGGGTGGCAGGGAGTGGTGGTGGTGGAAGCGGTGGTGGAACGGGACGGCGCTCCGGTAGCGGTGACCGTCAAACGCTCCTCCGGCCACCAGATTCTGGATCAATCGGCGCAAGCCGCCGTGCAGCGCTGGCGTTTCGACCCCGCCCGACGTGGCGGGGAAGTGGTTCGGGCCGTGGTGGAAGTCCCGGTGCGTTTCAATTTGATCGATGGTTGATGCCATGGAAATGAACTCGACTGCCGCACCCCTGCTTTTGGGACGCTCTCCGGTCTTCGCCGCGTTGCAGCGCGCCGCCATGATGGTGGCCGCCACCGAAGCCACGGTGCTGCTGCTGGGCGAATCGGGCACCGGAAAAGAGCTGCTGGCCCGAGCCATGCACCAGGCCAGTCGCCGCGCCCAGGCTCCCTTCGTCACCATCAACTGCGCCGCTTTGCCGGAAACCCTGGCGGAAAGCGAACTCTTCGGCCATGCCAAGGGCGCTTTCACCGGCGCGTCCCAAACCCGTTTGGGACGCATCGCCTCCGCCGATTCCGGAACCCTCTTCCTCGATGAAATCGGCGAGCTGCCCCTGACCATTCAGGCCAAACTGCTGCGTTTTCTGGATTTCGGCGAGTGTCAGGCCCTGGGCGAGAACAAAACCCGTCAGGTGGACGTGCGCGTCATCGCCGCCACCAACCGGGATCTGGGTCGCATGGCCCGTGAAGGCGGCTTTCGTCTCGATCTCTTCCACCGCCTGCAGGTGGTGCCCCTGCAACTGCCCCCCTTGCGGGAACGCGGCGGCGATCTGGAATGTCTGGTCGAAGCCTTCCTCGGCGAAGGGGCGCGGCGTCACGGCAAAGCCCAACCGCGCTTTTCCCGCGAAGCCTGGCAGCATCTGCAACGCTACGCCTGGCCCGGCAACATCCGGGAGCTGCGCAACCTCTGCGAACGCCTGGTGATCCTCCAGAGCGGCGGCGTGGTGGAAGTCGGGCATCTGCCCCGGGAGATGCATGCCGAGCAGCCCCCCCTCCCCGCCCCCTCCCTGCCCAGCGGCGGCATCAGCCTCAACTCCCTGGAAAAGGAGATGATCTGCAAGGCCCTGGCCGCCACCGGGGGCAATCGCACCCACGCCGCCCGGCTGCTGGATGTCAGTCGCGACACGCTGCTTTATCGCATGAAGAAATACGCCCTGCGTCCTTGAAACCCTTTTCCCAGGAACGCACCTCCCCCTCGATCAGGCGGAACAGGGGATGGGCTTCGGGCGTCTCGGGCAAATCCTCCAGCCAGCGGGGGGAGCGAAGGGTCAGCTTGGCCCGCAGATGGCTCCATTCCCAGAGCAGTTGACCCCGCGTCTCCTCCAGAAGGCGACTCTCCGTCCGCACCTCGCCCAGGCGCTCCCGATCGAAGCGATACCCCCGGCGACGCGACTCCTCCCAGACCTCCAGCAGGTAACAGCCCAACCGGTTGACCGGATCCGGATCGTCGCGGAAACGACGCAGTTGCGGATGGTGTCGATAGCCCGTGGTGCCGCCCGACAAAACCTTGCGCCCCAGCAGCCCTTCGCGCCACAAGGCCACCAGTCCCGTTGCGTCGAGCAGACGCGGATGCAGGGTCCACAAACGCATGGTCAGAGAACCCCGGCCTGCCGGGGCCCCATGACCCGCGCCCTGGCCCGCTCCAGATAGAGGAAGATCACCGGGGTGATGTAGAGCGTCAACATCTGGGAGAGCAGCAACCCGCCCACCACCACCATGCCCAGCGGCTGCCGCAGCTCGCCTCCGGCGCCCCAGCCGAAGGCAATGGGCAGTGCGCCCATCAACGCCGCCATGGTGGTCATCATGATGGGTCGAAATCGCAGCAGGCAGGCCTCCCGGATGGCGGGCAGCGCCTCCTGACCCCGACGCTGGGCCTGAATGGCGAAGTCGATCATCATGATGGCGTTCTTCTTCACGATGCCGATAAGCATCACCAGACCGATGATGGCCATGACATCCAGATCCTTGCCGAAAATCATCAAGGTCAACAAAGCCCCCACCGCCGCTGCGGGCAAGCCGGACAGGATGGTCAACGGGTGGAGAAAGCTCTCGTAAAGCACACCCAAAACAATGTAGACAACGAGAATGGCCGAAGCGATCAGGATCAACTGATTCTGAAAGGATTTCTGGAACAACTGGGCCGTTCCCTGGAATCCCGTGAGCAGGCTTGGCGGGGCATCGAGTTCGCGGCGCACCTGATCGATGGCCTCCACGGCTTGTCCCAGGGCCACTTTGGGGGCCAGATTGAAGGAGAGGGTGGCGGCGGGCAGTTGATCCTGATGGCCGATGCGGGAGGGGCCGGCCTGGCGTTCGATGCGGGCGAAGGCCTCCAGGGGAACCAGGTGGCCCTCTTTGGAACGGACATACAATCGGGCCAAATCGGCGGTGTCTTCCTGAAAACCGGGCAACAAATCCATGATCACGGGATAGGTGTTGCTCGGGGTGTAGATGGTAGCCACCTGCCGGGAGCCGAAAGCGTCGAACAGGGTGGCGCGCAGCGCCTCGGTGGTGATGCCCAGGGAGGAGGCCTTCTCCCGGTCGATGACCACACTGGCGATGGGGTTCCTGATCTGCAGATCGGAGGTGACATCCTGAAGCTGGGGCAAGGCGCGCAGGCGGGTTTCGAAACGTTGCGCCCAGCCGAACAGCTCATTCAGTTCGCTGGTTTGCAGGGTGAACTGATACTCGCTCTTGGAGGAGCGGGTGGAGAGGTTGATATTGGGCAGGGGTCGCATGAACAGGGCGATGCCGGGAAGCACGGCGGTGGCCTTGCGCAGGCGCTGGATCACGTCGAAGGTGGAGCCGGTGCGCTCCCGAGCCGGTTTGAGAATGATGAAGACCCGACCGTTGTTCATGGCGGAGTTGGGGCCACCGGCCCCCACGGTGGAGTTGACCGCCAGCACGTCCGGGTCGGCCCGGACGATGGCGACCAGTTGCTGCTGCCGTTCCACCATGGCCGGAAAGGAGATCTCCTCGGCGGCCTCGCTGGTGCCCATGATCAGGCCGGTATCCTCCACGGGGAAGAAGCCCTTCGGTACCTCCCGGAACATCCAGACGGTGAGAAAAACCGTGGCCAGGGTGACCAGCAGGGTCAGCAGGGGATGGCGCAACACCGCATCCAGCGTGACCCGATAGCCGGCCAGCAGGTGGGTGAAGAAGTGGGGCTTGCCCTCCGAATGGCCCCTTTTCGGCAGGCGCAGCAGCCGGCTGCACAGCAGAGGGGTGACAGTCAGCGCCGCCACTCCCGAAATGAGGATGGCGATGCTGATGGTGATGGCGAATTCGTTGAACATGCGCCCCACCACGCCGCCCATGAACAGAATGGGGATGAAGGCCGCGATCAGGGAGAGGGTGATGGAGAGGATGGTGAAGCTGATCTCCCGTGCGCCGAGGATGGCGGCCTCCAGAACTTTTTCGCCCCGCTCCAGATGGCGCACGCTGTTTTCCAGCACCACGATGGCGTCGTCGACCACGAAACCCACCGCCAGGGTCAGGGCCATGAGGGACATGTTGTCGATGGTGAAATGGAACTGGTACATGATCGCGCAGGCCCCGATCAGGGAGACCGGCAGCACCACCGCAGGAATGATGGTGGCGGATAGACTCTTGAGAAACAGAAAGATGACCAGCAGCACCAGCGCAATGGTCAGGGCCATGGTGAACTGGATGTCCCGCAGGGAGTCGCGCACCGATTGGGAGCGGTCGATGAGAACCTCCAACTGAACGGCGGGGGGCAATTGGGCGCGAAACTGGGGCAACAGCTCCAGAATCGCATCCACCAGGGCCACGGTATTGGCGTCGGGCTGGCGTTGCACCGCCAGCACGATGGCCCGGGTGCCGTTGAACCAGGTGGCCAGCCGCTCGTTTTCCACCCCGTCCTCCACCGTGGCCACCTCTTCGAGACGTACCGGCGCCCCCTGGCGCCAGGCCACGATCAGGGGTCGGTAGCCCTCGGCATGCAGGGGTTGTCCCGTGGACTGGATGGTCACCTGGCGGGTGGCGTTGCTCAGGGTTCCGGTGGGGGAGTTGTCGGTGGCGCTGCTCAGGGTGCGTTGCACGTCTTCCAGGGCCAGACCCCGCTGATAGAGGGCGGCGGGATCCACCCGCACCCGCACCGCATGGCGCTTCTGGCCGTAAACCAGCACCTGGGCCACTCCGGTGAGGGTGGAGAGGCGTCGCGCCACCAGGGTTTCGGCGGCTTCGTTCACCGTGGGTAGCGGCAGGGTGTCGGAGCGCAGGGAGAGCAGCAGCACCGGGACATCCGCCGGGTTGACCTTGCGATAGTAGGGAGGGGTGGACATCTCTTCCGGCAGCCAGCGCTGCGCCACCCCGATGGCGGCCTGCACGTCCATGGCCGCCGCGTCCAGAGAGCGGTCCAGCTCGAATTGCAGGGTGATCTGGGTGGAACCCAGGGTATTGTTGGAGTTGATCGATTCGATGCCGGCAATGGTGGAGAACTGCTTCTCCAGGGGCGTGGCCACGGCGGAGGCCATGGTTTCCGGACTGGCCCCGGAGAGGCTGGCGGAGACCACCAGGGTGGGATATTCGATCTTGGGCAGGGCCGCCACCGGCAGCAGGCGGTAGGCGAAAAGCCCGAAGAGGACCGTGGCCGCCGTCAGCAGAGTGGTCATCACCGGGCGGCGAATGCAGACTTCCGAGAGGTTCATGGCGCAACCGGCTTCTTTTCGACGGGGGCTTCGAGGGTCACCTTCATGCCGCCGGTGAGGCGGAACTGGCCGTCGATGACCACCGTCTCCCCCTCCCGCAGGCCGTCGCCGATCACCGCCAAACCGTCATGGACCCGATCGAGCCGCACCGGGCGGGGTGTGGCCACTTCCGACTCCACCACGAAGACGTAAGGTCCGTTCTGGCCGCTGGAGACGGCTTCCGTCGGCACCACCAGGGCCTGGGGATCGGTGCGCAACACCAGGGTCACATCCACCAGTTGTCCGGGCCAGAGACGTTCGTCACCGTTGGCGAAGACCCCTTCCAGAGTGACGGTTCCCGTCTCCCGGCTCACTTCGTGGTTGATGAAGGCCAGCTTGCCCAGAACGGCGGGCCGTCCGTCCCCGGGAATGGTCACCGCAACCGGCAGGGCCTCCGTGGCGCTTCTCAAGGCGGGCAGGTGCAACTGGGGCAGGGCGAAGGAGACGTGAATGGGCTGCATCTGGTGAATGACCAGCAACGGCGTGGCCTCGCCGGTCCGGGCGATGTTGCCCTTTTGCAGGGAGACCGCCCCCACCCGTCCGGCCAGGGGGGAGCGCAACTCGGTGTAGGAGCGTTGCAACCGGGCCGAATCGAGCTGGGCCTCGTCGGCGACGATGGAGGCTTCCAGCATCTCCAGATCGGCTTTGGCTTTGTCGAGATTCTGCGGTGAGGAGACCTCGCTGCTCGCCAGGCGGGTTTGCCGCTCCAGCAGACGCCGGGCGTTGACCAGAGCGGCGCGATCCCGCGCCAGATTGGCCTGCGCCAGCTTGAGGCGGTTTTCCACCTCCCGCGCATCCAGGGCAAAGAGGCGATCCCCCTCCTTCACCATGGCGCCGTCGGCCACGAAGACCCCCACGATTTCCGCATCCAGCCGGGGTCGGATGGCCACGGTCGCCGGGGCTTTCACATGGCCGATGGTGCGGACCTCCACCGGCACGGCGCGGCGTTGCGCCGTGGCCACCTTCACGGCAGGCGGCGGCAGGGGCGTGCCCTTGCCTTGGGCCGCCTCCGCCGGGCAAAACCCGGCCAATCCCGCCAGAAACCCCATTATCGCCCACATCCTGATCACGTTCATCGTCCTTCGGCCTTGCTCAAGACAAAACAGCCCTCTTCCTCGTCCGCGTGGGTCAAAGCGAAACCGGTTCGTTCCGCCAGTTGGCGCAACCCTCTCACCGTCGGCAGAAACCGGGGGGGCTGCCCCGCCCCGCCAAGGTCGCGCCACGCTTCCGCTCCGGCCAGGGCCATGCGCAGCAGAACCGTGCCTTCCGTCGCCAGACGCGGCGGCAGCCGAGCCAGCAGGGCCGCCGGGTCGACATGGTATTCCAGATGATGATGCAACACGATGAGGTCGAAGGGACCGGCCAGCTCCGTCACCTCCCCCTTGACCAGGGAGAGTCCCTCGTCCAGGCGGCAATCGGCCTGCAATCGCGACTCCACCCCCGTCAGTTCGGTAAAACCGCCGAGGTGCAATTCCACCAGCAGTTCCCCCGCGCCGCAACCCACCTGCAGAATGCGTGCGCCCTGCCCGACGCGACCCGGTCGGAACCAGCCCGCCAGGGGATGGGGCCCGAACATGTGCAGCATCAGGCGTCCCAACAGATGGTCCCGCCCCAGGGATTGGCGCATGCGGCAGCTATTGACGAATCGCCGCCAGGGGGTTTTCCAGCAACGCAATTTTTGCAGGAGGGGTCGGCCATCGCAGAGGTGGTGGGGTGGGGACTCCTCCCCGCCCGGACGGAACAGGGTGTGGCAGTCGGCGCACTCCACGACCTCGAAGGGGGGGGCGAAACGGTTTTCGCGCAGCGGCGTAAGCCGGTTTCGACTGGCGCAAAGGGGGCAGGATGACGCTATGATCATGGGAAAGCCGGACGGCCAGTTGCCAATGGAGCTTTGAAGAAACCCGTTACCGCACTATGACCCGACATGAGGCCAAATCACAAGCCCCTGTTGACAGGGCAATGGTATTTGAATCGTTGATCCGGGGGGTAAGGATGGGGAGGATGAGGCCCTCCCCTTGCCCCCTCCGGGCGGGTCGAAGATAGGATAGGGTTTGGAGGTGATGCGGGGTTGGGCAAATCTCCTGTTGGCTTCGACCCGCCACGTCAACACCTCGGGGCGCTGCCCCGAACCCCGCCGGGGGGGGATAATCCCCCCCGGAGCCCCGTAATTTTCAAGTGCAATGGCCCTGTTGAGGAACGACCATGATCGACACCGATGCCCTGCCCCCTCGTCCCGCCACCTTCGGTCGGGCTTTGCGCCCCTGGTGGCTGTTGGATGAGGCGATCACCTTTCTGAATCACGGCTCTTTCGGGGCCTGTCCCCGCTGGGTGCTGGCGCGGCAGCAGGCGATTCGGGAGACCATGGAGCGGCAGCCGGTGCATTTTCTCACCAGGGAACTTCCCGGAGCCTTGCGGGAGGTGGCGGACCGGCTGGGCCGGTTTCTGGGCACCACGGGGGAGCGCATTGTGCTGGTGGACAACGCCACCAGCGGGGTGAACGCCGTTTTGCGGCAGATGCCTTTGCGGGCGGGGGAGGAGATCCTTTTGTCCCGGTTTGCCTACCCCATGGTAAAAAATGCGGCTCGGGTCGTCTGTCAGGCCAATGGGGCGCTATTGGTCGAGGCCAGGGATCCTCTTCCGGTCGGGGAGGCGTCCGCCACGGTCGAGGCCTTTGCCGCCGCCATCACGGGTCGCACCCGGCTGGTGATTCTGGATCATGTGGGTTCGCCGTTGCCGGTGGTCACCCCGGTGCGGGAGATTGCTGCGCTGTGTCGGTCTCGCGGGATAGCGGTATTGGTGGATGGGGCCCATGCGCCGGGCAGTGTGGCCATCGATCTGGAAGAGCTGGGGGTGGACTGGTATACGGGCAACGCCCACAAGTGGCTGTGTGCGCCGAAGGGCAGCGCCTTTTTGTGGATGAACGGGCAGGCGCCGTTTGTTCCCAAGCCGCTGGTGGTTTCGGTGCATGAGGGACAGGGATATCACGCCGAATTCGGCTGGATGGGAACACGGGATCCTTCGGCGTGGCTGGCGATTGGGGCGGCTTTGGATTTTCTGGGTCATCTGGGGTGGCAGGAGGTGTGGAGCTGGCAGCGGGAGTTGGTGCGTCGGGGGGCCGGGATGTTGCAGGAGGCGTGGGGGGTGGAACCGCTGGCGGATGAGGGACGCTGGCGTTCCATGGCCACGGTTGCGTTGCCTGCCGGGGCGCAGGAGAACTCTTTGGCGGCGATTCACGACCGGTTGCTGGAAGAGTACCGGGTGGAGGTTCCCGTGGTGGAGCTGGACGGGGTGAAATGCGTGCGGATTTCTGGGCAGGTATATAACGATCTTGAAGACGTTACCAGGCTTTTAATAGCTGTGAAAAAAGATTATATGAAGTAGAATTTGTCCTTTAACTATTAAAAGGGGTTGGGGGGTCAAGGGGGGAGCTCCGCTGCCCCCCTTGGACGTTGTCTTGTTTTTCAAATCCTTTCCATATGCCAAACCCGCCAGGAATATCCCTGTTTCGTGATGTGAGCCCGGTATAAACACCTGTTTGACATTTTTCGAGCAATCCGGGAAACTCTGAATTCAGGTTTGAGGGGTAGAGCGTGGCAACATTGAGAATGGCATCCGGGAGGAAGGCTTCGCCATGGCGTGGTATCATCGTATAGTCGGTTGGATGCGCGCCAATGTGCTTGTCGCGGAGATCTTTGTAGGAATAATAATCTTTCCAATCCCTTGCCTTTCCGGGAGTCAAAATGATTCAACCCTTGAGAATCATTCGATAACCGCCTCCCCGGACAGCGACATTGTTTCCGGAACCGGCACCGCCACTCCCAGTGGCCCAACGACGGAAGACTTCAACCTGCTTTTAAAGGCCCAAGCAGCCTACTGGGAGAAATTGACTCCGGAGCAGCAGAAGACCATCCGGGAACAACTGAACCATCTGGGTTTGCCGGATGAAGCCATGCGAAGCTTCCTGGCTATTCTGATCGAGAACGACATCCCCGATGAAATATGGCCAAAAAAACTGGCCGAGATTGCCGAACGTCACCAGGATTTATTGGCGCAAATCGAGACGATTCCAGCAGGGGAAAACGCCGAATTGGATGCCTTGAAGCGGGAGGCCGAGGCCGCCATTGCCGCCTTCGACTACTACAGGGCCGAGTCTGTTGTGGTGCGGTCTCTGAATCTCCAGCAGGAGAATCTGCGGAAAATCGCCCGGAGCTTCGCCGCCACCTGGGCCAGCCGGGGCGAAACAGCGCTGGTGCGCCTGAACTATAAAAAGGCTGCAGAACACTTCGCGCAAGCAGCCAAGCAACTTCCAGCCGGGTCGGCCAAAAAGAATATCGCCTATCTGGAACAGTCCGCCGATGCCTGGTTTCGCCAAGGGCATGAATACGGCGAAACCGAGGCCCTACACCGTTCCATTCAGATACGACAGGAGTTGCTGAGCCACATCTCCCCCGAAAAGGAGCCCCTCGATTGGGCGGTTGTGCAAGGCAATCTGGGTGGTGTCCTGGCAACTCTCGGGGAACGGGAACGTGACGCCCATTTCCTTAAACAGGCCGTTTCAGCTTTCAAAGAGGCGCTCAAAGGGTTCACCCGACAGGACACACCACTCGATTGGGCTCAAACGCAAAACCAGTTGGGAATGGTTTGGCAAAATATGGGCGGACTGGAAAGCGGTACTCAATCCCTCAAATTGGCCGTGGACGCTTTCAACGAAGCGCTAAAAGAGAGAAGTCAAGAATCCACCCCTCTCGATTGGGCCGAAACGCAGAACAGCCTGGGAAACGCGCTTGCGGCTCTCGGCGAACGCGAAAACAGCATCACGTTTCTCAAGATGGCCATCAACGCCTTCAACGAAGCCCTTAAAGTGTACACCCAAACAGACACCCCCTTCCAATGGGCCACAACGCTGAACAATCTGGGACTCACTTTACAGGAACTCGGCGAACAGGAAAGCAGTACCAAGTCCCTGGAGCTGGCTGTCAGGACCTTCAACGATGCGCTTAAAGAGTTCACCCAACAGCGGATCCCCCTCAAGTGGGCCATGACGCAATATAATCTGGGAAACGCTCTTACCCACCTCGGCAAGCTCGAAAGCGGAGCCGAATCCCTGAATAGGGCCATCAGTGTCTTCCATGAGGCACTCAAAGAATACCGCCTTGAGCGCGTTCCCTTCGACTGGGCCAAGACGCAAAACAATCTCGGAAACGCATTGTTGGCCCGGTTCAAAAAGGATAAAGCCCCCGACACCTTACGCCAGGCCATCACCCATTACCGAAATGCGCTCGGAGTCTTCGAGGCCTCCAAGGCGGAGTTTTTTATTCAGAGAACAGGAAAAAATCTGCAAGGAGCCGAGGCGCTTCTTGCGCAATGTAAAGTCAGCCCATGATACGGGACTTTATGATACGTTTTATAAGGGCAGAAAAAGCACGTCAAAGGATTAGAACATTTTCTTTTTTTGATAGTTAAAGGATACATATTGAAAGGCAAAATAAACATGATCTACCGTCAGCTCCTCACCATCCTCTTCAGCCTCTTCACCCTCGGCATCTGCCAGGCTGCGGCTACTCCCGTCCCGGACCTGCTGACCCCCGCCGGAAGCCGCCTCCTCCTCGATTCCCGGGATATCCCCTGGGAACAACTCACCCCCGAACAACAAACCACCTTCCACCAGGAAGAAACCCACCTGGGCCTGCCCCATAATACCCTGCCCACCCTCCGAACCCTGCTGCGCGATAGCCAAATCGCCACGAAACACTGGTTCGTCCTGACCCTCGATTTCGCCCAACGCTACCCCATGCACCTGGAACGCATCCAAAACCTCCCGGAAATTCCCACCCTGCGCGAATCGGTCAAAAACGCCCTCACCACCCTCAACTTCCCGGAAGCCGATTCCCTGCTGGCCAACGCCGCAATCACCCTGAAAGACGACCCCGCCAACCTGGCCCCGATCCTGGCCTTCCAGGCCGATCTCGCCAATACCCGCTTCCAATACACCCATGCCGCCTCCCTCTTCCAACAAGCCAGACAACTCCTGCCCGACAAGGAGCATAAACACTACACCCTCTGGCTGAATCGGGAACAATCGGCCTGGAACAATCAAGGCCTGCGACACAACGATCGAAACGCCCTGGAACAAGCCGTCACCCTGCATCGCGAATGGCTCACCCTCAACCCCCGTGAGAAAAACGAGGAAGAGTGGGCCGAAAACCAGGAAGAGCTGGGAGATACCCTCGAAACACTGGGTCTGCTCATAAAAGATGCCGAAACACTGCGACTGGCCCTCACCACCCACAAAGAGGCCCTGCCGATACGAAGCAAAAACCGCACATCCACCGATTGGGCCGCCCATCAAGTCCAACTCGGCGAACTTCTGAAACACTTCGGCATCCTGGAAAACGACCAGGGCTTCGAAACCCTGCAACGCGCCGCTCTGGCCTACAAGGAGGCCCTGAAGATCTATACCAAAGAAAGATATCCCTACTCCTGGGCCCGGACACAACTCCAGTTGGCAGATCTCTATTACTACCTCGGAAACCGAGACTCCGGAACCTATTTCTTTGACCTGGGCACCCAGATCTACCAGCAGCTCCTCGGCGAATACAACCAGGAAAGAGCCCCGTTCCTTTGGGCCGAAATACAAAACGAATTCAGCCAAACCCAGGCCACGCTGGCCAGGCGGAAACACAGCCTCAGCACCCTGCGGAAAGCCATCGCAACCGGCCGGGAAGCCCTCAAGGAGTGGACCCTGAAACGCCTACCGGAAAATTGGGCAAGGGCCCACTACAATCTGGGCCTCGACTTGATCAAACTCGGCCAGGATGCCGAGGAAGCCGAACCCTTGCTGGAAGCCGTAACCACTTATCAAACTCTTCTGGAAATACCGCAAACAATACGTGGCGGTATCACTCAGGTTAAAATTCAACACAAGCTGGGAAGGGCGCTGCTGGAACTCGGTAAACTCAACCACGACAAAGCAAGCCTCGAAAAAGCCGTCAACGTCCTTGAAACCGCCATGCCCCAATGTGAGGAGAATAACGATCTCCACGAGGAGTGCGTGGAATTCTTGCAGAAAGCCAAAACCCTCCTGCAATCGCCATAACGAAAAATGCCCGAGGGGTTTCCCCCCTCGGGATCTCTCTTGCCAAATCAGCTCAGGCAGAATGGCATCTCGTCATCCAGCAGATCATCCAGAGCCTTTTCCACCACACCGGAAAGAGAGTTCTTGATGTACTTGCCGAAAAGATCGTCGATTGCGTCGACCAACGGAGCCAGGAACTCATTGAAGACCCCGAGACCGTCGATGTGAACATCCACGTCGCTGTAGTTCAAACTCAGGTCGTCGAGAACCACCTTGGTCAGACAACCGGTGCCGGTCAAATCCGCAGCGAAGGTGGCGGTGCCGGTACCGGTCACCCCTTTCGCGCTTACCGTACCGGAAATGCTCTCACTGTCTGAAATCCCCCCGCACCCCGCCTTGATCTTGCCCGAAACCTTCGCCGACAACGTGGTGCCATCGGACACGGCATACGACAATGTCCCGGTCACGTTGGACAGGTTATCGCTCGAAGCCACGGTCAACAACGTCAGGCTGTTGACAACCATGCCCGAAAGCCCGGTCATGTTGGTGATCGAGTAGGAGGCCTTCGCGGAGGCTTTGCATATGCCCAGGTTTATCTTTCCCAGGGTGTCCGAACCGGATACCACGGTTGCCAGGGGGTCGAGCCCTTCCGTTTTGATGATCGTTGGCAGCGCCAGGTTGATAGCGGGCAACAATTTTTGCAGCAAGGAATTCAACGTATCGGTTACACTCATGATCATTCCCCCTATATGGTTCATTTGATGACGGTTACGGTCTTGGATCCTAATTTATACCGGTGACTATCATCTGACAACCGCTCTTAATTTTTTTCTGATAAGTTCGCCGAAATCGGAGAGTTTGACTTTAAACAATTTATTATGGGCATCTTATGAAAGTCCTTTTTATATTTTATGCAGCGAATCGATACGGTTAAAAGCGATGTATTGTTTTCCGAGAGTTGTTTATAGCTTTTTATATACTGTTGCCCGGTTTACCACCTCAGCCAAACCAGGAACAGCGGATCCCGTTACCGTTAAATCAACCGACTGAACAACGAGCATACCCGCCGTCTTCACAATCCTGAAACGGGTAGAGGACAAACTGAGATGCCAAAATACCATGGAACTTCGGAGGGACCAGCGACACACAAACAGTAAAGTAAGCAGTTGTAAAACGGTAAGGAAATAGGAGCGGGCCATTTACGTATAGAAAGAATTTAAAGCCAAATGATAGAACGTTTTCTTTTTTTGATACTTAAAAGATATACCGCGTCTACTTTGGAATGCGTAGTTTTTCTGTAACTATTCAGGATCCCGCGCAGCGCGATATGACGAAGTCAACGGCGAAAGGAAAAGTCCCAGGGGTGCCCCCTGGACCCCATGGGATTGAACGTCAACAACAAAAAGAAGAGTCCCAGGGCGCTGCCCTGGACCCGTCGGGGTGGATAATCCCCCCCCCGAACCCCCGTTTATCTGAATAGTTACGATTCGGCAATAGTTCAGCAAGCAGGGGTTCCGCAGGGATGATCCCCCATATTGCGAAACAGATCATTCGCAAGCGATAGAGTTCATAATATAGTCTGGATGGATGCCCCGTCTCCGGCAGCGCGCTTCAATCGGTTCGGAACACCCCGCCAAGGAGCCGGAAAGCACCAGACAGGTTGCCATGCCCGCTACAAGGCCACCCAGAATATCTGTTTCCAGCGTATCCCCCACCATCAGACAACGCGAAGGCTCCACACCCGGAAACTTCCGCAACGCCAGTTCGAAGATCGCCGGAAAGGGTTTGCCCAAACCGATACGCTCCACTTTATGCCATCGCGCCCACTCAGCCGCCGTATACCCCGCCACCGGATCCAGCCCCCCGTCGGCCAAAGGAGCCACCATGTCGGGATTGGCCAGCACCACCGGAAAATCCTCCCCTTTGCTCTGCAGCAATACCTCCACCTCCCGCTGCTGCGGCCCGCCGTAATAGTCCCGGTTGCTGCAACACAAGATCCATTCCGCATCCATCAGCGACCAGCGCCCCGAGGTCGGATGGTTGACCTGCAACCGTTGCGCCTCGGGCCCATAGGCCTCCCGACTCTCCTCGGTACCCACCAGATAATAAGGCCGCCCATACAACCACGATGTGGGCCACCATTGCGCTACAACCATGCCGGAGGTCACCAGCTCCTCGGCCTCGACCTCCAAACCCAGGCGCCGCATTTTGGCCAACAGCTTTTCCGGTGACTGGGAGGCATTGTTGGATACCACACGAAACGGGCAGCCCGCCGTTCGCAAAGCCCGCAACGTGGCCCCCACCCCCGGAATGGCCTCACTGCCGCGATTCAATACCCCGTAGGCATCCAGCAATACCAGATCATAGCCTTCCGCCAGGCGGATAAAATCCTCCCGGTGCTGCATCCCCCCCCTGGTCAGGCGATCACTTCTCCCCGCCTCCACCAGTTCCGGGCGATAGCTGTCATACATCAACTCCAGCAGAGACAGATCCGTGAGGGGCGGCTTGGCGGACATCGACTTTCACCTCTTCGACTTTTTTATATCTCTGAATAAGGAATCTCTTGTCTATCACGAAAACATATTGTAAAAATCCATGTATGGGCATAAAAATTCTTAAGATGGAAAGGGAGAGCCCGCAGGATGGCACTGCGGCAACCGGAAAACAACTGCCCAATAATCGGGCAGTCTACTGCGCCAGCCGATGATTGGCAAATCTTAAGCACGTGATGTCAAGGGGGTGATGCAATGAGCTTTTCGGACACCAGGTTACGGGTTTTTTATGCCGTGGCCAAACATCTTTCTTTTACCCGGGCCGCTGAAGAACTCTATTTGACCCAGCCCGCCGTAACGTTTCAGATCCGACAGTTGGAGGAACATTTCAACACCCGGTTGTTTGACCGCCACCACAACCGAATCTCCCTGACGGATGCGGGACAGGTGGTTTTCACCTATGCCGAACGCATTCTGGAGCTTTACCGCGAAACGGAAAAAGCCATCAATGAGATGACCGGGGTCACGAAAGGCGTGGTCAAACTGGGGGCTTCGACGACGATCGGCGAATATTTGATGCCGAAGATTTTATCAATTTACCATTCTCAATTTCCCAGCGTGCAGATTCGGCTGACCATCCACAACACCCGCCTTGTCATTCGCAAGCTCGAAGACGCCACCATCGACGTGGGTCTGGTGGAAGGGCCGGTGCGCAACAAGAACGTCACCATCTCGCCCTGCACCGAAGACGAACTGGTGGTCATTATGCCGCGCAACCATCCTCTTGCCGAGTATGAAGAACTCACCATCGCCCATATGCGGGAGTATCCCTTTGTCTCCCGTGAAGAAGGCTCCGGAACCCGGGCTGTTATCACCGAATTTCTGGGTAAGGCCGGCTTGCCTTATGAACAGCTCAACGTGGTGCTGGAACTCGGCTCGACCGAGTCCATCAAGGGGGCGGTGGAAGGTGGTGTGGGTATCAGCATCGTCTCCATGGCCTCTTTGCAGAAAGAACTCGCCCTGACCAGTCTGGTGGTAAAGCGGGTCAAGGGTGTCGCCATGAAACGGCGCATCAATTTCGTCTACCAAAAGCAGAAGTTCCGCACCAAAGCCGTGGAGGAGTTTCTCCATTTCGCCAAGGAACAATGCCAGCGGCTTGGGGGCGAGATGGTGCTGAAAAAATAGGGGAAGCACAGGGTTCCGGGGGGGATTCCCCCCGGATGGAGCAGAAGTTTTTGGACTTTTAATATTTTTTCTTTTAAGTATCAAAAAAAGAAAATGTTCTATCCTTTGACTTTATTGTTATTGTCTATTCAATAATATCTTGAAAAGATTTTGAGAAAAGTCAAAGGATAGAACATTTTCTTTTTTTGATACTTAAAGGATACATATTAAAAGGCAAAAAAAGGGGGCGCGGTATTTCAACCGCGCCCCCTTTACCACTCAGTGATGCACTTTGGCCCAAACGCGCCGCTTCACCGCATACAACATGGCCGTGAAAACCACCAGATACAGCATCACGTTAATGCCTGCCGACTTGCGCTCCTCCATGGTCGGCTCCGCCGCCCAGGCCAGGAAAGTCACCGCATCACGCGCCAACTGCTTCTGAGAATTTTCCGTACCGTCCACATACTCCACCGCCCCACTGGCCAACGGCATGGGCATGGCGAAGAAATGGCCGGGGAAGTACTTGTTGAAATTGTCCCCGTTCTGAATGCGCGTCAACACCTCCCGCATCTTGTCGGGATGGGAGGCATCCAACTGCAAGGTGGCCGCCAGCTCCTTGATCTCCGTGTCCGAGAGATTATTGTCCGCCAGCGCCTTGTCCACCAGCGCCTTCTCCTGCTCGGTGACATAGCCGGTCAGGAGGCCGAAGGTGTAGTTTTCATACCCCTTGCGCGCCTTGGTGATCAGCGAAAGATCCGGGGGCACCACGCCAAACGACTCCTTGGCACTCTCCGGATCCATGCTGGATTTCATGGAATCGTTCTTGGACTTGCCCACGAATTCCGCCAGCTGAATGACCTCGTTCTCGTTGAGGCCAATCTTGCGCAACTGGTCGAACTTGATGTACTTGACCCCGTGACAACCCAGGCAGACCTGAACCACCACCTGGGCGCCACGCTTGAGCGCCCCTTGGTCGAACTTGCCAAAGATACCCTGAAAACCCCAATTTTCGTTGGGCAAGACAGCACCACCGGAAGAAGCGGTCCCGACCTGGGGCAACAGGGCCAAAAGCAGGGCCGCGGTTTTTACAGTCTTCATGAAGCCCATGGTTTTCGCCTCCTCCTACAGACACTTGGGTGGGGTGAGTGGTTTCTCGATGTCGAAGGCGGTAATAAACCAGATCAGGAAGAAGTAGGAGAAGTAGACCGCCGTGGCAAAACGCCCCACATAGACGATGGGCATGCCACCGAGGACCGTGGCATCCGCCGGATTGTACCCCACCCAACCCAGGACGATGGAGTCCACGACAAAGATCCAGAAAATCCGCTTGCTGATGGGCCGGTAACGGAACGAACGCACCGGGGAACGATCCAGGAAAGGCAGCACGAAGAGAATGGCAATGGCCGCCACCATGGCCAGGACACCAACCAGCTTGCTGTAGGAACCCAGAAAGTCGATGGAACGCAGAATGGCGTAGAAGGGCAGGAAATACCATTCCGGAACGATGTGAGCCGGGGTCTGCATCGGATTGGCCATGATGTAGTTGTCCGGCTCCAGAAACGCATTCGGGAAGTAGAAGACGAAGGCGCAGAAGAAGATCAGGAAGACGCCCACCCCGTAGAGATCCTTGATGGTGAAATAGGGATGGAAGGGGATGGTGTCCTTGTGCTCCAGATCGATACCGTCGGGATTGTTGGAATGAACGGCATGCAGGGCCCAGAGGTGAACGAAAACCAGGCCGAAGATGACGAAGGGCAGCAGGAAATGCAGGGAGAAGAAGCGGTTCAGGGTGGGATCACCCACGGAGAACCCGCCCCAGACCCAGATGACCAGATCCTCGCCGATCACCGGAACGGCGCTGACCAGATTGGTGATCACCGCAGCTCCCCAGTAGGACATCTGACCCCAGGGCAGCACATAACCCATGAACGCCGTGCCCATGAGCAGGAAGAAGATGATCACGCCGAACCACCAGAGAATCTCCCGGGGAGCCCGATAGGAGCCGTAGTACAACCCCCGGAGAATGTGGATGTAAACGGCGATGAAGAAGAAGGTGGCGCCGTTGGCGTGCATGTAGCGCAGGAGCCAACCCCAGTTGACATCCCGCATGATGTGTTCCACGGAGTCGAAAGCCAGGGCGGCGTCCGGCTTGTAGTGCATGGCCAGAAAAATACCGGTGGCCAACTGGATGACCAGAACGAAGAGAGCCAACGATCCGAAGTTCCACCAATAGTTGAGGTTCTTCGGAGTCGGATATTCCGTAGCCTGGCTTTTGATGAGTTCGGTTACGGGGAGACGTGCGTCCACCCACTCCATAATACCTTTGAACACGTATGACCTCCTAGGCGTGACGAGAATCTCGATTAGGCCATCTTTTTGCCGATGACAAGGGTCTTGGCGTCCTTGAATTCGTGATGGGGTACCGGCAGATTGCTCGGCGCCGGTCCTTTGCGAATGCGACCCGAGGTATCGTAGTGGGAACCGTGGCAAGGGCACAGGAATCCACCGAAATCGCCGGTACCGATCGGTTGGGGCACACAGCCCAGATGGGTGCAGATGGCCAGAACCACCAGCCACTCCGGATTCTTGGCGCGCTCGTCGTCCTTTTCGGGTTGCCGCATGGAGGTGTCGCTGTCATCCTTGCGGGCGGCGGCAATCTGAGCCTCGGTGCGGTGCAGAATGAAGACGGGTTTGCCTTGCCAGGGCACGGTGATCATCTGGCCTTTCTCGATGGATCCCAGATTGACTTCGGTCGTGGCCTGGGCCAAAACGTCGGCGGAAGGGCTCCAGGAGCGGATGAAAGGCCAGGCCGCCCCGACCACGCCAGCAGCACCAACGGCACCGGTGGCCAGAATAAGGAAATCGCGACGGTTCTCTTCCTGCTCGATGACCATGAGCTCTTTCGACCTCCCCGGGAGTAAGGAAATGGTGGCAACCTTCTGAGTGACGGAAACGGAAAAACCGGAAATGTGCGTCGGCAAATATTCCAGAGTGTGATGGCCTCGTCAACCTACAATTGCATCAGGAGGATGTTAAAGCCTCTTTTTTGGATGTACATTGATCCGGATCAGAAAAAATGCTGAATGCACATATGGAGATCTTGCCTTGATCAGCCTGGAAGCCCCTTCGGGAACCGGAATGCATGTGATTCTCCTCGCCCCGGAAATACCCGCCAATACCGGAAACATTCAACGACTGTGCGCCGCCACCGCTTCGGTGCTGCATCTGGTGGGGCCGCTGGGCTTTAGACTGGACCACGCCGGGGTGAAACGAGCCGGAATGGACTACCGGGACTGGAGCGAGGTGCGCCGCTATCGGGACTGGGATCACTACCTCCAGGGAAATCCCTTTCCCGAAAACACCTATGCCCTCTCCACCCGTGGCGCCCTGCCCCCCTCGGCATGTCGGTTCGCGGCGGGAGACCGCCTGCTTTTCGGCGCCGAAAGCCGGGGCTTGCCGGAAGAACTCCTGACCCAACTCCTCCCCCGGGTGGTGCGCATTCCCATGACCCCGCGGGCCCGCAGCCTCAACCTGGCCAACAGCGTGGCCATCGTCCTCTATGAAGCCTTGCGTCAGTTGGACTACCCCGGCCTCTCCCCGACAGACAATTCGGTGATGCCGTGAGCCGGTCAGGCGGAAGAGCGCCACATACAGGGCCGGCGCTCAGAAAGAATCGGAAAGTTCCCGCCTGTTCAGGTAAAGGGGTTCCGGGAGGGATATCCACCCCGGAACCCGGTTTATCGGTCTGAACTACTTTTTCAACTCCTGGTCGATCAGTGCCTGAAACTCCGCCAACGGCTTGGCTCCCATCACCATGAGACCATTGATGAAAAAGGTCGGGGTTCCCGTCACGCCCAGGCGGCTGCCCTCCTCAAAATCCCCGGAAATCCGCGGCACCTGTTTGTTGCCGGCCATGCAGGCGTTGAACTTGTCCGCATCCAGCTTGAGCTTGCCGGCGATCTCCCCGTAGAGCTTGGCGCCCAAAGCCTCCTGCTGCGCGAACAAGGCATCGTGATACTCCCAGAAGCGACCCTGTTCGTGGGCGCACATGGAGGCCTCTGCCGCCTCTGCGGCCTGGTCGTGCCCAGGCACCGGATAGTGGCGGAACACCACCCGCACCTGATCGGGCGAATACTTCTTGGCCAGATCCTGCAACAGTTGTTGCCCCTTCTTGCAGTAGGGACACTGGAAATCGGAAAACTCCACGATGGTCACCGGGGCCTTGACGTTGCCACGGGAAGGCTCCATGGGACCGTTCACCGCCACCCGGGGTGGCGTCGGAGCCTGCAACAACACTTCCACCTTGTGCTTCTTGACCAACTCACCCATGAACTGGGTGAAGGCCTCGTCCTGAGCCTCCTCCTCCATTTGCTGACGCACGTAGCTCTTCTCCTGGGCCGGATCGCCGGAAGGAGGCGCCTCTCCGCGATTGGCCTTCAGGAAGGTTTCCACCTCTTCATCGGTGATCTTGCGGATGCGTTTCTCCATCTCGCTTTTCAGGAACTGATCCGATGTCATCCCTTTGGCCTTGGCTTCCAGGTCCAGCAGGTGATCGGCCAGCTTCTGCTGCAGCAGACGCATGCGCAACATGTAACGCTTGCGATCCAGATCGTAATATTTCCCGACAAGCTCCTTGTCCAGACTCTCCACCGTCAGGGACCAGGAACCCACCTTGACCGCCGTTTCCGCCGCCCAGGCCGAAGGGCCCGCCACGATCCCCGCCGTTACCGTCAACCCCAGAAGGAGTCGGCGCACATTGAATTCCATCAGGATAATCCTCTTCTCCAGGGGTGAACCGATCCCTTACGACCGGTTGTAAAGGGCGTGCGCCCTTTGCCGAAAGGCCTCCACCATCTGCTTGGAAGCCGCCGAGAATACAGGCCCGAGGGTCATTTCCAGAATGGGGTTGCGAAACTGAAAGTCGATGTAAAAATCGATGCGCGTGCCTTCATCCAGCGGCGTGAAGCGCCATTGGCTCTCCAGAGCGCGAAACGGCCCCGATTTCAGCCGGATGGTCACCTCCCGACCCGGAATCACCGTATCCACCGTTTGAAAGGTCTCCCGCAGCCCCTTGAAAGCGATGGTCATCTCCGCGATGAACTGCTGCGGTGTCTCGTCAAACTTGCGCGCCTTGACGCACCAGGGCAAAAACTGGGAGTAACTCGCCATGTCGACCACCAGATCATACATCTGTTCCGGGGTGAACGGCACGGTTTCACTGGCTTCTCTTCTCGGCATCCTCTCCTCCCAAACGCCTCCCTGATTCCAAATTCAACCGTACAGCGCCATGGCCCTGGTGCGAAAAGCCGACACCATCTGCTTGGCCGCCTGGTTGAAAAACGGCCCCAGCGTCATCTCCATCAGGCGACTGCGAAATTTGAAGTCGATGTAAAAGTCGATCTGGGTGCCATTGGGCTTGGCGGTGAAATGCCAGGCGCTCTCCAGATGCTCGAACGGTCCCGAAACCAGGGTAATCGTCACCTTCTCCCCCGGAATCAGGCGGTCCAGGGTACGAAACTTCTCCCGCACCCCTTTGAAGTTTACCGACATCTCCGCCACGAACTGGCTCGTTTCAACCTCGGTCTTGCGTCCCTTGGAACACCAGACCAGGAATTCCGGGTATCGCTCCACATCAACCACCAGATCGAACATCTGCTGCGGCGAAAACGGCACCATCTCGCTGATGCGAATGCTGGGCATGGCAGCAATCAATCCTCCGGGACAAAAGGGTGACGACTCGAATCGGCAAACCAAGGCTCCTGGCGGGAGACGGTAGCGGGTTCCCCTTTGCTCGGCAAGCCTTTTGATGCATGCCGGGTGGAATCCCTCGACTTCACCTCTCCGACCTCTCGGTTTTCCTCTCCTCCCCCACAATGTGTCATATGCCACAACAAACAGGTCAAATGACACAATACTACCAATTGTTTGTGGTGAATTGATAATACATCTACCTGTTTTATTTAATTAGTTGTATATGGCCCCTCGTTTGCGATGACAGCCCATCCAGTCCATCCCGCAATCCCGCGTGGATCGGCATCCTCCCCCTCAACCCGCATAAGGTGCCCTATGTCCGGATTCAAACCTCACCGCCTCCTGGGTCTTCTCCTCCTGCCCCTGCAGGCCGGAACGGTATTCCCTGCCGGTCCGGCGGACGCCGGAGAGGCGGGAACCACCCGTCTGCCGGAAGTCACCGTCTCCGCCCCGCGTGAATCCGCTGTCCGCGAGGAAGAACCCCTCGTGGCCAAACGCACCGAAACCAACGACACCGCGCAACTGCTCAAAACGCATCCCGGAGTCAATCTGGCCACGGGAGGCGGGGTTTCCAGCCTGCCGATCATCCACGGTCTCGGGGATGACCGCCTTGCCGTCACCCTCGACGGCATGCCCATCACCTCCGCCTGCGCCAATCACATGAATCCCCCCCTCTCCTACGTCGATCCGGCGCAAGTGGGAGGCATCAACGTCATGGCGGGCATCGCCCCGGTCAGTGCCGGCGGGGACAACATCGGCGGGGCCATCGCCATCACCTCTCCGGCCCCGGTTTTCGCCCCCGCCGGCTCGGAGAGCCGGGCCAGTGGCCGCATCGCCACCCACTACCGCAGCAACAACAACAGCCTGGGCGGCTCCTTCGACACCACCCTGGCCGGGCGGAACACAAGCTTTGCCTACAGCGGCGCCGCCGATCACGCCCAGGATTACACGGACGGCCACGGAGACCGTGTCCGGGCCTCCCTTTATGAAACCCAGAACCACAGCATCACCCTGGCAGGCCGGGGGGACAAGCAGGAGGCCACGGTCAAAATCGGCATGCAGTTCATCCCCTATCAGGGGTTCCCCAATCAGCGCATGGACATGACCGAAAATCAGGGCCTCTTCCTCAATACCGGTTACAAAGGCTCCTTCGGCTGGGGTGAACTCGATAGCAAAATCTACTGGCAGGACACCCGCCATGAGATGAATTTCATCTCTTCCGAAAAAAGCGGCAATATGCCGATGAAGACCCACGGGGTCGATCTGGGATACGATGTGAAAGGTGAAATCCAGCTTTCCGCGAACCATGCCCTCAAGGTGGGTCACGATTTCCACCGCTTCACCCTGGACGACTGGTGGCCTCCCATTTCGGCCACTCCCAACGGGGGCATGAGTCCGGATACCTTCTGGAACATCAACAACGGGCAGCGGGACCGTTTCGGTCTGTTCGGCGAATGGCAGGCCCAATGGCAGCCGGAATGGACCACCCTTCTGGGCCTTCGCGGGGATAGGGTGCGCATGGATACCGATCCGGTTCAGGGCTACTCCCGGCTGAACACGGCGGCGGTGCGTTACGCCACCGATGCCGACGCCTTCAATGCCCGGGACCGCAGTCGCACCGACACCAATGTCGACCTCACCGCCACCGTGCGTTATGAGCCCAGCCCCAACGCCACCTATGAAGGCGGCTACGCCCGCAAGACCCGTTCTCCCAATCTTTACGAACGCTACGCCTGGTCGGCGGGCACCATGGCCAGCAACATGGTCAACTGGCTGGGGGATGTCAACGGCTATGTGGGCAATCCCGATCTCGAACCGGAAGTGGCTCATACCCTCAGCGCCACCGCCCGTTGGCAGGAGGGTGCCAAAAAGAGCTGGGGGGTTGAAATCACCCCCTATTACACCTACGTCCACGACTACATCAATGTGGACCGGGGCCCCAACACCTCCGCCCGCACTCCCGTCAATTCGGTGCAGTTGATGTTCGCCAACCACGATGCCGAGATGTATGGTTTCGACCTGAGCGGCCATACCCATCTGTGGAGCAATGATCGTTTCGGCGAGGGGCAGATCAAGGGGGTTGTGGGCTGGGTGCGTGGCAAAACGCTGGATAGCGGAGACAATCTCTATCACATGATGCCTCTCAACGGCACCGTCACCCTGGAACAGCGGCTCAACGCCTGGGATAACGCCATGGCCGTGCAACTGGTGGACAAAAAGTCCAATGTCGATGCCCTGCGCCAGGAGCCGACCACCCCCGCTTACGCATTGGTGGATCTGCGCAGCTCCTACAAATGGGATAACGGCTGGAGGCTGGATCTCGGCATCACCAATCTGTTGGACAAGTACTACGCCGACCCTCTGGGTGGGGTGGATTACGGGGATTGGAAGGCCCTCAACAACACCACCGTTCCGGTTTGGGCTCTTCCCGGACAGGGGCGGTCCTTCAATATCGGGCTGACCACCACCTTCTGATCGGGGATTCAGGGGGGGATTACCCCCCCTTTTGCTTTTGTATCTATTCAGGTATACGGGGGTTCGGGGGGGATTATCCCCCCCGACGGGTCCAGGGCAGCGCCCTGGGACTCTTCCTTTCGCCGTTGACCTCCAACCCCATGGGGTCCAGGGGGCACCCCTGGGACTTTTCCTTTCTCTTTTGATTCGGTCACGCTGCGCTGGTCAGGGGGCTGAATAGTTACAATCTTTTAAAAAAGTAAAAAAAGAACGTGTTCTGTCCGTTGACTTTTTCATTGACCATTCGTTCCGCTCGCTCTGACCGATTATCTTAATTGAAAAGATAAAATCAACGTCAAAGGATAGAACATTTCCTTTTTTTGATACTTAAAAGATAAAATATTAAAAGTCAAAAAATTTAAAATATATTCCCGACTGGCAGCGGGCGTTTTGCAATTCCCTCACTTTAAAGGCAAAACAGTAAACAGCAGGTGCTTCAGCAGAATCCGATAAATACGTGCCGAATCCCGCAAGGGACGAAAACGCGAAACCGCATTCACCGGATGGTAAATCGTGGCAATCCCAACCTCCCGGATCACCAACCCCCGTTGCCGACACGCCAGCAACATCTGCAATTCAAACTCGTAACGCTCCCCCGACAACCCCACCATCCAGGGAATCCACGCCATCGGTATGCCCCGCAAACCCGTCTGCGTATCCCCCAACGTCAACCCCCCGAACCGCCCCATGATCCATCGCGTCAAGCGATTGCCCAAGCGACTGCGCCAGGGAACCACCCCGTCAAAACGGCGAAAGGAAGAGTCCCAGGGCGCTGCCCTGGACCCGTCGGGGGGGATAAT
>JADGAQ010000005.1 GCA_015231925.1 Magnetococcales bacterium | reverse complement strand
TCTGGCCGTGCATGGAGAGCAGGCCGGAGCCGTATTTCTCCCAGATATCGCAAATCTGGCGGAGGGAAGCGCTGGTGTAGTGCAGTCCCGGCGCGGGTTGAACGCGCATGGTGTGGAACTCTTTGGCTTCGGGATACTTGTCGGGAATCATCGAGTAGCGACTGATGATGCCCGCGCCGTAGCCGTGAACGCCAACCACGCCACCCTTCCAGTACCCCATCTTGGTTTCATAGGAATACTGGAGCTGGTCGAGGCAACCACGCACCATGGTGTTGCCGGTGCGGCGAAAGAGATTTTTGAATCCGGATATGAAGCTGGGCCAGGGGCCCTTCTCCAGTTCATCCAACAAGGGCGTTGGATTGAGAATGTTTTGGGTCTTGTCCTGCGTTGCATGCGTTATTGCCATGCCGTTTCTCCGTGGTCGAGGCTGTCGGAACTGCCGGGTTAACGTTGTTCTGAACAGGTTTCGAATAATTGATATTTTGAAATATCAATTATTACAAAAACCATTCCACAAAACCCTGTTTGTCACTTACCAGGGAATTCTTTTGCACCTGCGAAGACGTTATTGGTTCAATCCCTTGTAGAGACAAAAACCCTCGGAGGAAGTTTCCTGCATCGGGGCATTTTCGCCAGGAGATAGAAATATTTGAGCGGCATAAATTCAACAAATATTTTTAGTGTTTCGTGGCATCGCTGTTTCCATCGAGGTCTGGAATGAAACTTGTAACGCATGAAGAGACCGCGATGGGCTTCCGAAGGAAAAGGACTGCCAAGACATGCCAAAGCTGCACGATAAAAAGGTATTATTCGATTCGTCGATTATTCAACAAGTCATCGAATTGTGGCGCATGGCCAATCCGGACGGACAGGCGGTGCCTTTATCGATCGACCAGGTGCAGACCATTATGGAAACCGTATTCCTGGCGGGGTTGAAATGGGAAGAGGGACGTCCGGTACGCGCCTGCGTGGCCCTGGTGCCGCCCCATTCCCTGCCCACCCAGGAGTGGCAGGGCGGACAGGTGGTTCTGGCTTTCGACAAGCCTCTGCCGTTTACCATCGAAACGGTGGTCAAGCTTTCTCCGGCGGTGGATCCCTTCACCCAGGCGCTGGCGGTTTGGGCCAGCGTGGAGTCCCCCTCCCGGTTGGAAATCTGGGGCATGGCCTTCACCAGCCGCCGGGGGCGGCATCGCTTCGATCCCCTGGTTCAGGCCTATCCCTCGCCGGATGTGATGACCATCTCCTCCCGCAAAGTCGGCCATTTGACGGTTTTTCGCGGCAATCACCTGGTAACCCGTTTCAATGCCGGGCGTTTCAGTCGTCCCCACGAGACGCCGTTCATCGGCAGCCTGATGAGCTGGAGCATGTTGCGGGTCATACGCACCCATGTGGAGTTTCAGCGCTTCGGCATGAACTACTGGCAGGTCTATCGCGCGGCCATCGACCGGTTGTTGGTGGAAGCCAACAAACTGGGCCATGGCGGCACCATCATCTGGGTTCCGGAGGTGCATGTGGAGGATGCCCGGCCCTGGATCGTGCCGCGTTATGCCACCTCGAAAGGCGTGGAGGGGATCACCCTGTTGTCCAGACTGTGCGAACTGGAGGAGCGGGCGGGTTTGCTGAACGAAGGGGATCCGGATCAGAGCGAGGCCTGCGGCGAGATGGTGCCCAAGAAGATTCTGGGAGGCAAACGGGCCATCGTGGAACATGTGGAGCTGTTGGCGCAGTTGACCCAGGTGGATGGCGCCCTGATTCTCTCGGACCGGCTGCGTCCCATCTGCTTCGGCGCCATGCTGGATGCCCCCTACTGGCGTCGGCAGACCCTGGTGGGGGCGGAATCGGAAGGGGAGGGGTTGAAGAACGTGGATCGCTCCTCTTACGGCATGCGCCACAATTCCGCAGTGAATTTCGTG
Source organism: Magnetococcales bacterium (assembly GCA_015231925.1). Classification (NCBI taxonomy): domain Bacteria; kingdom Pseudomonadati; phylum Pseudomonadota; class Magnetococcia; order Magnetococcales; species Magnetococcales bacterium. Next base: position 54,977 of record JADGAQ010000005.1, on the reverse strand, counting down.
GGGCAGTGCCCCTTCACCACGGCTTTCGTCATCTCCCAGGACGGCAACGTGGTGGGCCTCTCCCGCAAGGACGAACACGCGGTCTACTGGTTGCCGGACTGTCTCAGCAATCTGTGGGTGGTCTGATCAGGGCGTGTTGACATTCACCATCTTTTGGTCCCCGGCGGCGTTGCAATCCGGTTCGGAATGCTCATGTAGGCGAACTACATTCCGCTTCCTCACCGTCTTGTGCCTTGCCAGGAACCAAAATCCGGCGAATGTCAACACGCCCTAGCTCCGGGAATCGAAGGTGATGCGCGGATCCACCAGCACATAGGTCAGATCGGTGAGCAGACGGGTGATCAGCCCCAGCAGGGAGAAGAAATAGAGGGTGGCCATGACCACCGGGTAGTCGCGGTGCATGACCGACTCGTAACCGAGCAGCCCCAGGCCGTCGAGGCTGAAGATGGTTTCGATGAGCAGGGAACCGCTGAAGAAGGCGGCCACGAAGGAGCCGGGGAAGCCGGTGACCAGGGGCATCATGGCGTTGCGGAAGACGTGGCGGAACAGCACGGCCCGATCGTCCAGCCCCTTGGCCCGAGCCGTCAGCACGTACTGCTTGGAGATCTCCTCCAGGAAGCAGTTTTTGGTCAACATGGTGGTCACGGCGAAGGAGCCGACGGTCGACGCGGTCAGGGGCAGGACCAGGTGCCAGAAGTAGTCGAGGATACGCCCGGTCCAGGGCAGGGTGGCCCAGTGGTCCGAGACCAGCCCCCGCAGGGGGAAGAGGTTCCAGAAGCTGCCCCCGCCGAAGAGAACCACCAGCAGAATGCCCAGCACGAATCCGGGAATGGAGTAACCGACCAGGATCAGAACCGAGGTGAAGGTGTCGAAGGGGGTGCCGTGATGCACCGCTTTGCGAATGCCCAGGGGGATGCTGACCAGATAGGTGAGCAGAAAGGTCCACACCCCCAGGGAGATGGAGACCGGCAGCTTGGAGATGACCAGATCGGTGACGCTGCGGTGCTGATAGTAGGACTCCCCGAAGTCGAAGCGCAGGAAATTCCACATCATGGTGACAAAACGCTCATGGGCCGGTCGATCGAAGCCGTAGAGCCGCTTCAACTGGTCGATCTGCGCCGGATCGAGTCCCTTGGCACCCCGATAGCCCAGTCCCCCCCCGCCGGATACCTCACCGCCCGCCTGCATCTGTTGCTGCATGATCGAGAGGGTGCGTTCCACCGGTCCGCCCGGCACGAACTGGATGACCAGGAAGGTGATGGCCATGATACCGAACAGGGTGGGAATCATCAGCAGCAGGCGGCGCAACAGGTAACTGGCCATGAGGGCTCACTCCTTCCGGATCCACCAGGTGGTGATCCAGTCCATCGGGCTGAAATAGAGCGGCGGGGTGGCCGGTCTGTCGAAGCGGTTCCAGTAGGCGATGCGGTGGTAGGGGATATGCCAGTTGGGCACCAGATAGTGGCCGGAGAGCAGCACCCGGTCGAGGGCGCGACAGGCCTGCACCAGCTCCTCGCGTGATTCGGCATAGATGATGCGCTCCACCAGGGCATCCACCGCCGGGTGTTGGATGCCGATCAGATTGCGGCTGCCTTCCACGGCGGCGCTTTCCGAATGCCACATGGAGCGTTGTTCGTTGCCGGGGGATTGGGATTGGGGAAAGACCGCCACGGTCATGTCGAAGGCGAAGCGGTCCATGTTGCGCTGATAGAGACTCGGATCGACGGTGCGGTACTCCAGGCGGATGCCCAGACGTTTGAGATTTTCCGCGAAGGGGGCCACCACCCGTTCGAAAGCCTGGGAGGAGAGCATCATCTCGATGACGAAGGGGTTGCCCTGTCCATCCACCAGAAGGTTGTCCGGGCCCATCTTCCAGCCGGCGGCAGTGAGAAGCTCACGGGCCTCCTTGAGGTTGTTGCGCACCGAGCCGGGGGGCGTGGTGGTCGGTGGGGAGGGCGGGACTTCGAAGACCTGGGGGTCGAGCCGGTCCTTGAAGGGTTCCAGGAGTAGCATCTCCTTGGCGGACGGTTTTCCGGAGGCGGCCATGTCGGAGTTGGCGAAATAGCTGGTGGTGCGGGTGTACTGGCCATAGAAGAGGTTGGTGTTGCTCCACTCGAAATCGAAGGCCAGACCGATGGCCTTGCGCACACGGATATCCTGAAACATGCTTTTGCGCAGGTTGAAGGCGAAACCCTGCATGCCGGCGCCGTTGCGGTGAGCCAGGGTTTCGGTGCGGATCTCCCCGGATTCGAAACGGGGGCCGGTATAGTCCCTGGCCCACTGTTTGGAGTTGTTCTCCAACTGAACGTCGAACTCGCCCGCCTTGAAGGCCTCCAGGGCCACCACCGGATCCTTGTAGAATTTGACGACCACTTTGTCCACATTGAAGAAGCCCTTGCGCGTCGGCAGGTTCCAGCCCCAATAGTCGGAGCGACGCTGATAGGTGATGGTCTTGCCCGCATCGAATTCGGCGATGGCGTAGGGGCCGGAGCCCAGGGGCGGGGTCAGGGCCAGATCCTTGAAGGAATGTTTGCTGAAGAAGGCCTTGCTGAAGACCGGCAGTTCCCCGGTAATGAGGGGCAGTTCACGGTTTTTGCGGGCGAAATGGAAACGAATGCGCCGGGGGTCGAGAATTTCGGCGCGGCTGATATCCTTCCAGTAGGATTGGTAGAAGGGATGGGCCTGCTCCGAGGTCAGGGTTTCGAAGGAGAAGGCGACATCGGCGCTGGTGACGGGGGCGCCGTCGGCAAAGCGGGCGGCGTCGTTCAGGGTGTAGGTGATGCTCTGCCCGTCCGGGGCCAGTTCGATGTCCCGGGCCAGCAGACCGTATTGGGCGAAGGGCTCGTCGTGGGACTGAACGGTCAGGGTTTCGAAGAGGAAAGCGCTGAGCATATCCGGCGGCGTGCCCTTGAGGGTATAAGGGTTCATGGTGTCGAAACCGCCGATGCCGTGCAGGGTCAGGGTGCCTCCAACCCTGGCGCGCGCCGGATCGCTGTAGGCGAAGTGGTCGAAGTCCGCCGCGTACTTGAGTTTGCCGTCGAGGCTGATGCCGTGGGCGGCGCGGGCCGGGCTCTGCGCCGACAGAAACACCATCAATCCGAAGGTGATGAGAGTCTTCACGAGACGAGGCGACATGGTGACTTCCCGAAGCGACTGGTAAAGGTTGACAACGGCTCCGGGGGATTCTCCGGGGTGTCGGCGGAAAATTCCTTCCGGTTTGACGGCTTCACGCGGCAAGATACCCCAAAATGCGGCAATTATACAGAAGGAGCTGTTCATGGCCGATGCCAAGACCCATGTCACGGTGGCCGCCCTGGTGGGCGGGGCCGCTTCCCTGGCCCTGCATCTGAGCGGGTTCCTCCCTCCCGCCGAAACGCTCTGGGCCCTGCTCGCCTGTCTGGCCGGCGGCGTCATGCCGGATCTGGATGCGGACAATTCCGTGGTCTTGCGGGAAGTCTTCACCCTGATTGCGATTACCGTGGCCTTCACGGTGGTCTTTGCCGTGGGAAGCCGGTTCTCGGTCCTGGAGGCGATGCTGCTCTGGCTGGTGGTCAACCAGCTCACCCGTCTGCTGTTGTTCCGACTGGTGGAAAAATTGACCACCCATCGAGGCATCTGGCATTCGGTTCCGGCGGCGCTCTTCAGCGGTTTTCTCACCACGGGCCTGCTCTATCGGGTGGCCAAACAACCGGATGAGGTGGCCTGGTTGGTGGGGTTCTTTGTCTTTCTCGGGTTTTTGGTGCATCTTCTTCTCGACGAGGTGTGGGCCCTGCCTTTTTTCGGCCCGGCCAAGGGCTCCCTGGGTTCGGCGCTCAAACTCTACGTGGGGGGTGATCTCCTCGCCACCGGAGGGATTTACCTGCTGGCAGGGGGCACTTTTTTCCTGACTCCGGAATTCGCTTCCCTGTGGAAACTCCTGGGCAGCGCCTCCTTCTGGTCCCGACTCGGGGGGGCCTTCTGGCCCCATGGCGCCTGGTTCGGCCTTTTTGGCGGTTGATGACGGGGAAAAAACGGGTGGCCTCGACCCTGGCTTCCTTTTTGCAACCCTGGCAGTGAAGGGAAGAACCGCTCCGCCATGCCGCGGGGTTGCCTCCCTGAAACGTATCGCACGGATTTCTTCTGTTACGTTACCTCCAGGGTTGAGCGATCATGGCCGAGGACAAGAACCAAATGCTGTTGAAGTTTGTCGTGGAATTCGACAAACGTCTGGAAACCATCGAAAATGACCTGGCCAATCTGCAGGAGCGGGTCCAGGCCGTTGAAAGGGGCGACGCGAGCCAAAGTCTTGAGTCCAAGAACACGGCGGAAATCCAGAAAATACAAAACAGCCTCCTGGAGTTTGCCGATTCCATGGGGCGTAGCGGCAAAAATGCCTCTTTCCTGGAGAAGAAGATCGAAGCCGTCAAGCGGGAGGCCAACTCTTCCATGGTGGTAATCACCGTGGTCTTCGCGGTTCTGCTTGTTATAACCCTTTTTGTAAGAACCTCATGAGAATCCTGACCTTCAATCTCGATGCGGAGACCTTCGCCGTGGACCTGGACCAGGTTCGCGAAGTGTTGGCCTGGTCGGAGATCACCCAGATTGCCTGTGCCGCGCCTCATGTGCGCGGGGTGATCCACCTCCGGGGCGAGGTGGTTCCCGTCATCGATGTGCGGGTGAGGCTGGGCCTTTCCCGCACGGTGCGGACTCCGCGAACCTGTATCATCATCATGGAGCCGACGGAGGATAAGGGCAAAGGGCTGATCGGCGGCATGGTTGACGCAGTCGATGAGGTGGTGGATATTCCGGAGAAGGAGTTGCGTCCCGCGCCGCGTATCGGCATCCGGCTCTCCCCGGAGGACTTGCGCGCCATCGGCCACATGGAAAACGGCCGGTTGCTGATGCTGCTGAATGCGGACCGGGTTTTTTCCTATCAACCGCCGGGGGAGGAGGAGGTGGAGGAACGCCGCCCGCCCGTGGCTTCTCCGAGCAAAATTCCACCCGCACCCCCGAAAGCGGCCCCTCCGGTCCCTTCCGTCGCCCCGGCTCCACCCGCTGCCAAAGCCGCGTCCGTGCCCCTGCCGACACCCGAGGTTCCGAGCGGTGTGACGGCTGCCCCGACGGCAGCCTCCCCGGAACCGGAGCCTCCGGTCGAAGCGGCGCCATTTTCGCCGGATGAAGCGGTTATTGCGCAGGAGTCCGGGCAGGAAAACCTGCCGGTTGAATCTCAGGAAGGTTCGGAGGTATCCTCCGATGAAGCGGAATCGTCTGCCATGGATGGGCAGCAATCGGATTTCCCGGCGACAGACCCCGAACCGGATGGGGAGAATGTCGGGGAGCAGCCTACCGAAGGGGAAACAGGGATGTATCAACGTGCCGAGGATCTGGAAGCCGCTTTGACCTGTCTGGCGGATGTCCTGGAGGAGGAGTTGGAAGACGGGGAGGCTGCCAACGAGGATATCGCCCCGGCTTCGGTGGAAACCCCCGATTTGTCCGCCAACGACGCTCACGAAGAGGCTTTCGAGGCGGCCAATCAGGAAGAAGACGCCTCCATTCCCCAGCAGGATATCCCGATGGTTTCGGCGGAAGAAGAGGCCTTCGAGTCGTCTTCCGCAGCGATTCCCGTCGAGGAGAAGGAAGAGCCCGCCGCTTCCGGAGAGAGCAAACGCCGTACCTTCGTCTTCGGCTTTTCCGGTCGTTCCTGGGGAGAGGAGATCCCCGGAAACGAGCCGTTGGCTTTTCCGGTCTTTCCGGCGGCTCCGGTCAAAACCGCCAGCCCGGAGTCCGGTTTTCCGGAAGATTCCCTGGAATCCCTGCCCGATCTGCCGGCCAACATGAGCGCCGATTCCGAGGAGGTCTCCTTTGCCGAAGAGGGTGGCGGTTTTGTGGGGGAGACCGATGGCGCGCTGCCCCCCTTGCCTCCCGCCGAGGAGTCGTGGGGGGAAGTGGTCGAGAATCCGGAGGGGTTGGACCTTCTCTCCTGCGCCGGGCTGAATCCCCCGGCGGACGAGAATCTCCTTTCCCCGGCCACCGGATCTGCCCCCCGTGAGTCGAGGGATCCTTTCCAGGATGCCCGTGAGCAGTTGGTGGAGGATGACCTGCTGATCGATGTTTCCGGCATGCCTCCCGCCTACTCACGGGAGGAGGAGAGGGCGGAAGAGGCGGCCCGGGCGGTGATTTCCCCCCTGGATCTGAGCTGGATGCAATCCCCGGCCCAACCGGGCCGGGTGATGGTCTCCTTCTTCTTCGGCAGCGGAGACAAAGCCTGGGGGGCTCGGGAGATCGTCGGCGGCGATCCGGGAGCCCACCGGAAGCCTGTTGTGGCCGAAAAGCCCGTCTCGCCCGTCGTCGTGCCACCTCCGGCTCCGCCGCCGGTGGCGGCTTCCGTTGCGGAAGAGTCCATCCAGGTTGCCTGTCCCGGCTGTGGCAAGAAGTTCCGTTTGCAGGCCTCCCTGCTGCCGGCCAAGGGGCGCAAACTGCGCTGTTCCGCCTGCGCCCTGGTCTTTTTCCAGACGCTCCCGACCTGCTGAGGTCCGTCCATGCCGCCACGGCGGGAGGCAGGGGGAGCGGGGAGCGGGGCGGCGGACACTCTTGCCCTGGCCCTTGCGGCCCAGCAGTCCGGACGCTGGCAGGAGGCGGAAAACCACTACCGCTCCCTGATGCGACGCTGGCCACGCGAGGTGGCCGGCTACATCAATCTGGCTCTGCTTTTGCGGCAGCACCGTCGATTTCCTGAAGCCATTTCCCTTTTGAAACGAGGTCACTCCTTCTGTGGGGGTGACGCCCGTCTCTGGCGCGTCACCGGTCTGGTCCTCCACGAGGCCGGTCAGGCGGCGGAAGCCCTCGCCGCTTACGGCAAGGCCCTCTCCCTCGATTCCTCCCAGGCGAGTCTCTGGAACGATTATGGTGATACCCTCTTGTCCCTGGGGCGCATGCCCGAGGCGGAAGAGGCTTTTCGCCGGGCCATCGCCCTGAACGGGCGCTTTGCCCCGGCCTGGAACAATCTGGGAGAGGTGTTGCGGCGGGGGCAGCGTGTCGCGGAGGCTCTGACCTGCTATGGACAGGCCGTTGCCTTCCAGCCGGAGGAGGGGCTTTACCACAGCCATCGGGGGGTCGCCCTGACCGAGCTGGGGCAATTCGATGCGGCCCTGCAATGCCATGACCGGGCCCTGGAGCGGCTGCCGGAGTCCCCCCGGGTTCACAACAATCGCGGCTTCACCCTCTGGAAAGCGCAACATCTGCAAGAGGCGGAAGCTGCCTTTCGCACCGCTTTGGCGCAGGATCCCTCCTTCGAAGAGGCGTTGTCCAATCTGGCTCAGCTGCTGCTGGACCGGCAACGTCCCGCCGAGGCGGTGTTCTGGCTGGAAAAAGCCCTTTTGCGCAACCCGCACCGGGTGGAAGTGCAGAACGGCCTGGGCCTGGCCCGCCAGGAACAGGGAGACCTGGTCGCAGCCTGTGAGGCTTTCGAAACGGCCATGCGTCTCGATGTCCGCCATGCCGGCGCGGCCACCAATCTGGGCAACTGCCTGGGAGAACGCGATCGTTGGGAGGAGTCCCTGGCCTGTTATCGGGAGGCGGTGACCCGCCAGCCCGATTTTGTCCAGGGATGGGTCAATCTGGGCAAAGGGTTGCACGACGCAGGCTGCTTCGAGGAGGCTCTGTCGGCTTATGACCGGGCTATCGCCCTGGAACCCGACAACGCCAAGGCCCGGCTGAACCGCGCTTTCACCCTGCTGCTTCAGGGACGTTACCCGGAGGGGTGGCGGGATTGGGAGTATCGCTGGGGCGACGAGCAGTTCCGTCCCTTCCGCAAATACCAGGAGATCCCCCTCTGGCAGGGTCAGGCTCTAAGCGGCAGGCGACTGCTGCTTCATGCCGAACAAGGGTTGGGCGATACCTTGCAAATGGTGCGTTTTCTGCCTCAACTGGCCTGCTTCGGTGGTGAGGTGGTGCTGGAATGTCAACCTCCCCTGCGGGAGATTCTGCAGGGGATTCCGGGTTGCGCGTCGGTGTTCGTTGCCCGGGAATCGCCGCCGGAGTGTGCCTTTCAGTTGCCGTTGATGTCTCTGCCCGCCGTGTTGGGGGTGACACCGGAGACCATTCCGGCAGCCGAAGGGTATCTGGGAAAGCGCCCGGAGGGAGCGACTTGGCCCCGGCCCCGGCGCATCGGATTATGCTGGCAGGGCAATCCCGGACATCGCAACGACCGCCGTCGCAGTATCCCCTTTGTCGTGTTGCAACCGCTTTTCCAGCTTGCCGACTGCGAATGGGTCAGCCTGCAGGCTGGTCCCGCCGCTGCCGAAGCGGATCGTCACTCCTGGGCGGCAGGATTGCAGCGCCCCTCTCTGGAACACTTCCGCCAAACACGATCCGTTCTGGGTGAACTGGATCTGCTGATCAGCGTCGATACCTCCGTGGCCCATCTGGCCGGGGCCATGGCTGTTCCGGTCTGGACCCTGCTCACCTGGGTTCCCGACTGGCGCTGGGGACTCGGCAGCGAAGAGACCCCCTGGTATCGCTCCATGCGCCTGATCCGGCAACCGCAACGGGGCAACTGGCCCTTGCTCATCGACACGGTGGTCCGGCGCCTGGAAATCAGGGCGGCGGAGGGGGCAGATCCTTGAAAAAGGAGGCGAAATCGGCCGTTGGCGGCGCTTCCGGTACCGGGTGGCGCAAGGCGGAGAGGATGCCGAAAACCAGAAGGATGGCGACACCACCCATCAGAATACCGCCCAGTTGCACCAGAATGGCGTAGCCCGCAAGCCCACCCAGCAGAGAGACCGTTCCCGCCAGATGCAGTCCCACTCCCCATTTGGCCAGCGGTTCGGGATAGAGATCTTCCATCATGGGGATCTGCACCAATCCCGCAAGTCGGCTGAAGCGGTGGAACCAGACCAGAAAGGGCACGATCTTGAACAGCATGGCCAGGGTGATGGATACCACGCCGCCCAGCAGATAGAGCACTCCGAAGAGCAACCGCAGGGTCTCCGACTCCAGTACGAACCATAGGGGCGGCAGCAACGTCGCCAGACCGGCGCAGCTCAAGCCGAAGATCCACAGCACCCAACTGGCGTCGACGATACGGCGTTTGCGTTTGGCGGCGGACTGCTTCAGCACCAGGGCATATCCGGCCACGGCGGCGTAGCCGGGGATCATGGCCAGCAGCAGCAGGCCGTGGGATTCGGGCCTGAGGAGGAGCAGGGGGGTGACGCCGACCAGGGAGAGGAAGAGCCCTCCCAGAATCCAGCGGGCGGGGACCACCGGGAAGAGGGGCATCATGTAGAACATGGGCAGGACCTGGAAGGATACGCCGATGATCAGCAGTCCCACCCAGCCGAAAAGCGCCCAGGCGACATGAAGGCCCAGCATGGCCGGGCGGTCGAAGCCCAGAAAGCCGTGGGCGTACTCCCCCAGAAAGGTGAGTCCCAGGATCAGCACCACCGCCAGCGCCGTCAGAGCCAGGGCCATGGCGTTGATGGTGGGATGTCGGGCCGGCGCGGCGGCCAGGGTGCGGGCGATTTGTCCGATGAAGAGGGTGAGGGCCGCCGCCAGGAAGAAGGAGGCTGCCAGCAGAAGCCAGCGATGCAGGCCGATGCCGATCTCCAGAACCAGGGTGAGGATGCCGAGGCTCAGGGAGGCGTGAACCCAGGGCGCCAGTGCGGGGTGTCGCACCGGCAGACCCGCCAGCACCGGCAACATTTGGTAAAGGGCGCCGCACATGATCATGGTGATCCAGCCCAGAACGACCAGGTGGGTGACGGCGATGGTCTGGGGGGACCAACGTTCCTGGAAGAGTTCCCCATTCCACACGATCAGGGCTCCCGCCGCCAACATCAGAAACAGGGGGGCGGTGAAAAAGAAGCGGAAGGGAATGTGCAACGGAGGTGCCTGATCGATATGCAGACCGGCGGCGGGTATCATTATCTGTTGCCTTTCGGGAGGAAGGGATAAATAGTTGCCGGCCCAAGAAACCGGCGGGGGTTGATTTTGGTCAAAGCGGCGGGTTTGTGGCAATGGAATAATTGAAGCGTGCGGAAAGGCCATTATTGAGGAGGTGTCGTGTGAACAAGGAAATCGATATCACGGGACAAGAGAACCCGGCAGCCCTGTCCACCTTGACGGCTGCGGTGAAGGGATTGGCCCAGGGGGCGTGCCTGGAGATTCGGGGGGAGAGGGCGCTGACGGGTTTATGCGGGGAGGTGGCCAAAGCATGCGGCGTGGAGCTGGACTGGTTCCACCTGCAACAGGGTCCGGGGCAGTGGCGCATGCAGCTTTGCCGCCGGGATGTCGCCGGAGGGCCTCGCGCCATTCAGGAGTATTTCATCCGGGATCACCGCCGTTGTGACGATCTTTTCGCCACCATGGAGGAGGCGGCTCAACAGGGTGATTTGGAACGGACCCGACAGTGGATGGCCCGGTTCCAGGTGGGCATGCTGCACCACTTCCGCATGGAGGAGGAGGTCTTCTTCCCGGCTTTCGAGAGCCGCACGGGCATGCGCCAGGGACCGACCATGGTCATGCGGATGGAGCATGAGCAGATGCGGGGCTTGATGGCCCAAATGGCTCAATCCCTGGAGTCCGGCCAACTGGATGGGGTGAAACGCGCCTTTTCCACCCTGTTGATGATCATGCAGCAGCACAACCTCAAGGAGGAGCAGATGCTCTATCCCATGGGCGACGCCCATCTGAGGGGTGAGGCCGACGAGGTGGTGAAGAACAGCATGGCTTTGTGAGTCGATCTTCCGGGGCCGGTTCCCTCCGGCCCCTTTTCCCGTAATTTCTCCGCTTCTTTCCGTTCTCCCTCCGGGACGCATTGCACTCTGTACCGAGAAAAATTAATATATTTTACCGATGCCTGTTTGTTGGACGGTGTCGGGGTGTGCTGCATCCCAGTTCCTCTCCCGGATCACTGCTTCGAGGTTGCGCGGGTGAAACTTCTCAAGGCGTTGCTGCTTTTGCTGGGGCTGGCGACGATTCTCGTCTTTGCCTATCTCCTGTGGCGGGGGGATGCGGAGATGGGGCGCCGTATCGTGGAAAACAATTGCGGCGTTTGTCACGATCTGACCCTGACCCGCAAAAACATCAAGGGCCCCTACCTGTGGGGTTTGGTGGGCAGACCTGCGGGCTCCGCCGAGGGGTTTGCCTACAGTGACGCCTTTCTGTCCATGGCGCGAGAGAAATCCTTGGTTTGGACGCCGGAGAATATTGACAAATTCATGACTCATCCAGATTCGTTTATACCCAATTCAAAGATGACGGAAAAAAAGAAAACACACATTATCTCCTTTGACGGTATCGACAGCGAAGCGAATCGTCGGGACTTGATTGCCTTCCTGAAAACACTAAAGTAACTAAAGTCAAGTGAGGGTTGGATGACCACAACCATGGCCGATTTGGTGGAAGCCGTCCACCGGAATCTCAAACTTTCCAAGCAGGAATCCGCATCCGTGGTAGCCGATTGCTTCGAACTGATTCGTGAGCAGTTGGAGCAGGGGGATGCGGTGAAGTTGTCCGGATTCGGCAATTTCACCGTGCGCCAGAAGGTCTCCCGGGTGGGACGCAACCCCAAGACGGGGGAGGAGTTCGAAATTTCCGCCCGCCGGGTGGTGACCTTCAAACCGAGCCAGATTTTGAGGGAGAAGGTGGAGTGATTTGACGGGTGTTCAGGGGCGTACCAGCCAGGAGCAGGTGACCACCGCCGCAACCGTGCTGGCTACGTCACCGGCCAGACCGGCTAGAAGAGCCTGGCGGATGCGTTGAATCCGGACCGCGCCGAAGTAGACCGCCAAGACGTAGAAGGTTGTTTCGCTGGCGCCCTGCAGGGTGCTGACCAGCAACCCGACATAGCTGTCCGGGCCGTGTCGGGGATCCTGCATGATGGCCGTCATGACGCCGTAAGCGCCGGAACCGGAGAAGGGGCGCAGCAGCGCCATGGGCAGCGCCTCCGGGGGCAGACCGAGGGGTGTGGTCAGGGCGCCGAGGAGGGATACCAGCCAGCCCAACGCCCCACTGGCGCGGAACATGCCCACCGCGACCAGGATGGCCACCAGATAGGGGATGATCTGCACCGCGATTTGAAAGCCCTCCTTTGCCCCCTCCACGAACGCCTCGTAAATGCGCACCCTTTTCCACAGGCCAAACAGGAGAAACGACGCGGTCATTCCCGGCAGAACCCAGGGGGAGAGCGTCCGTCCGAAAAGCAGGGTCAGCGGAATGATGGAGAGGAAAAGAACCAGAGCGCTCCAGGTGATCCAGGGGGGATAGTCGCTCCGGGGCCCTTCGGGCTCAGGCTGATCCGGGGCGGATTCCCGGAAGCCCTCCGGGACGGGAGGCAAGGGGTAGAATCGCCGGGCCCAAAGGGCCACGGCCACGGAGACGACGGTGCCGAAGAGGGTGGCGATCAGGGTGGTGGGCACGATGGCGGCGGGATCCTGGGAGCCGAGGGAAGCGCGCAACGCCATGACGCTGGTGGGAAAGAGGGTCACCCCCGAGGTGTTGATGGCCAGAAAAAGCGTCATGGCGTCGGAGGCGGTGCCTTTGTGGGGATTCAGACGATCCAACTCCTGCATGGCACGAATGCCGAAGGGAGTGGCGGCGTTGCCCAGCCCCAGCATGTTGGCGGAGATGTTCATGATCATGGCCCCCATGGCCGGATGTCCGGCGGGAACCTGCGGAAAAAGCCGTACCAGGAGGGGGCGGATCAGTCGCGCCAGAATGGCCAGCGCGCCGCCCTGCTCGACGATTTTCATCAGTCCCAGGAAGAAGGCCATGATGCCGATCAGTCCCAGGGAAAGATCGACCGCGCTTTTGGCGGAACGGATCATCTCCTCGGTCAGGGCGTTCAGGGGTTGGGTGGCGGTCGCGACCAGCCAGCCGACCTCCTGGGCGGCGCCCACCAGGATCGCACCGAGTATCAGGATGACAAAGACCGCATTCATGTCCGCCCAACCTCCCTGTCCCCGTTTTTCGACATCCTCCCGCCATGTTGAAGAAAAGCCCCCGGCTTGGCAATGTCCGCTTCTCCTTTTTCGGCCCGGTTCGCGGCCTTTTCGGGAGATGCGCCCCTTTAACGCCCTGAACTCAGACCCTGTGTGATCGTTTATCCATGAAGCCAAACCGCCCCATCTCTTCGCTGAACCCCTCGGTTTCCCTGGACTGCCTGCCCAGTCGTCCCGGAGAACGAGGCATCCTGCAGCGTTGCCCCCTGGGGGCCATGGCCTGGTTGGCAGCGGAACGGGCCCGGACCCGTCGCGGCCTGACGGTGCTGGTGACTTCCCGGGCGCTGCAGGCGGAGATCGTCTTGCGGGAGATGATGTTCCACCTGCCTCCCGCCATGCGTCAGGAGGCGTTGTGGAACTTTCCCGCCTGGGAGGTTCTGCCCTACGAGCCCCTGTCCCCCTTCGGTCCACTGGTGGCGGACCGTCTCTCCACCCTGTTTCGCCTGCTGCGCCTTACCGGCAAGGTGCCCTTTGCCATGCCCTCCGAATCGGGCGGCATGGTGGTGGTGACCACCCCCGGCGGGCTCATGCAGCGCCTGATGCCTGCGGATGTCCTGGCCGCTTACGGCTTTCAGATTCGCCAGGGGGACGCCGTCGACCTGGAGGCCTTGCGCCTTTATCTGGTCAAGGCGGGGTATTGGGCCAGCAGTCAGGTGAAGGAGGCGGGGGAGTTCGCCATGCGGGGTGGCATTCTCGATCTCTTTCCCGCCGGGGCCGATGCCCCGGTTCGCCTGGAGTTCTTTGGTGACAGCGTGGAGTCGTTGCGCCTGTTCGATCCGGTGACGCAACGCTCCAGCGACCGCATTCCCGGCCTCGATCTGCTGCCGGTTTCGGAAATCATCTTCAATGACGCCAGTATCGCCCGTTTCCGCACCGCCTACCGCAGCGAATTCGGCGGCGCTTCCGCCAACGATCCTCTCTACCGGGCCGTTTCCCAATCGGAACGATTCCCGGCGATGGAACATTTTCTGCCCCTGTTTTACGACACGACGCTGACCTTTTTCGATTATCTGCCCGCCGATACCCTGTTTCTGCTTGACGAGGAGTTCGATGCGGAGATCCGGCGTCGTGGCGCGGAGATCGCCGAACGCTACCAGGTGCGAAAGGCGGGCGGCTGGTCGGGAGAGTCTCCCCTGAGGATGCTGCCTCCGGAAAAGTTCTACCTGAGCGTGGCCCAGGTCGAGGAGGCTCTGAAGACCTTTGCGTTGTTGGAACAGGGAAGCGGAGGGGAGGGAACGATCTGTGACATGGGTTTTTCCCCGCCCACCCTTCCGGGGGAGGAGGGTGCTGCGGGCGGTGTCGCCCGCTGGTGGCCCGCTCTGTCGAAGGCGCTGGCCGACGGTTACGAAATCACCCTGGCCTCCCGCACCCTGGGGCAGCGGCTGCGCCTGGAGGAGATGCTCACGGCCCATCACCTCCCCTGGGTGGCGGAAGAGAGCTGGGTTCAAAGTGGGCAACGGAACAGAAACACGATCCATCTGACTCTGGGCGATCTCTCCCTGGGCTGTCGTCAGGATGAGGTACGCTGGTGGTTCATCGGGGAGGATCTGATCTTTGGTCGCACCAGTCGGCGCGCCAAGACCGATCCGCGTTTCCTGGACCAGTTGCTGGCCAGTTTCGCCGATCTCAAGGATGGCGACCCGGTGGTGCATCTCGATTATGGCCACGGCCGTTACGGAGGGCTCATGCCCCTGGAGGTCGGCGGCATTCGCAACGACTTCCTGCTGCTGCGCTATCAGGATGGCGACAAACTCTACGTTCCGGTGGAAAACCTGGACCGGGTCAACAAATACACCGGCGGCGAGGAACCCCCCCTCGACAAACTGGGCGCCACCCGTTGGGAGAAGGTCAAGGCCAAGGCCAAAAGCCGCATTCTGGAGATGGCGGCGGAACTTGTGCAGTTGCAGGCCCTGCGGCAAACCGCCAAGGCCATCGCCTTTTCGGGTGAGGATCCGGTCTATCAGGAGTTTGCCGCCAGCTTTCCCTTCGAGGAGACCCCCGATCAGGAGGAGGCCATTCGGGCGGTGCTGGCGGACATGGCCCAGGACCGGCCCATGGATCGCCTCATCTGCGGCGATGTAGGCTTCGGCAAGACGGAAGTGGCGGTGCGTGCCGCCTTCCGCGCCGTCATGGATGGTCGCCAGGTGGCCATTCTGGTTCCCACGACCATTCTGGCGCAGCAGCATTACGACACCTTCTCCCGGCGCATGGAGGGTTATCCCATCGTGGTCGACCTGCTCTCCCGCTATCGGGATGCCCGGGAAATGAACGAGGTCATCGGAAAGCTGGCCTTTGGCGGGGTGGATATCGTCATCGGCACCCACCGTTTGTTGCAAAAAGACATCGTTTTCAAGGATCTGGGCCTGTTGGTGGTGGACGAGGAGCAGCGCTTCGGGGTGACGCACAAGGAGCGCATCAAGAAAATGCGTGCCGAAGTCGATATCCTCACCCTGACGGCCACTCCCATTCCGCGTACTTTGCATCTGGCCATGGCGGGGGTGCGCGACATCTCCATCATCGCTTCGCCACCGCCGGGACGACTGCAGATTCACACCATTGTCACCCCCGTTGACCGGGTGCAGATTCGGGAGGCCATTCTGCGTGAGTTGTTCCGGGGCGGGCAGGTCTTCTACGTTTACAATCAGGTGGAGGACATCGACCAGACAGCGGACAGCCTGGCCCGACTGGTGCCGGAGGCCAAGGTGGGGGTAGCCCATGGCCAGATGCCGGAAGGCCGGTTGGAAAAGGTGATGCTCTCCTTCTACCGGCAGGAGTTCAACCTGCTGGTTTGCTCGACCATCATCGAGAACGGGGTGGACATTCCCAGCGCCAACACCATCATCATCCACCGCGCCGATCGCTTCGGCCTGGCCCAGTTGCACCAGTTGCGGGGTCGGGTGGGCCGTTCCCGCCATCGGGCCTACGCCTACCTGCTCATTCCCCACGAACAGGGTATCTCGGCGGACGCCCGCAAGCGGCTGCAGGCCATCGAAAGCCTGGGGGATCTGGGGGCGGGTTTCATGCTGGCCACCCAGGATATGGAGATTCGCGGCGCCGGCAATATTCTGGGCAAGGAGCAATCCGGGCAGATTGAAGAGGTGGGCTTCGAGATGTATCACCAGATGCTGGGCGAGGCCATCCAGGCTTTGCGGGCCGCGGAGACCGGAGAAGCCGCGCCCGTGACCGGCAACGAGGCCATTCAGATCAATCTGCAGGTCTCCACCTTCATCCCCGATACTTATGTTCCCGATGTCAAGGAGCGGCTCAACCTGTACAAGCGTCTGGCCGGTTTGCAGGAGCCGGAAGCCATTCACGAGACCAGGGGAGAGTTGCTGGATCGCTTCGGCACCATTCCCGAATCGGTATTGAATCTGCTTAAGGTGTTGCAATTCAAGAGTCTGTGCAAACGGCTGGGTGTTCGCAAACTGGAAGCCGGGCCCAAGGGGGCAGTGGTTCACTTCGGCGAGAATGCCGTCGCAGACGGTCTCAAAATCGTGCAGATGCTGCGGGAGGGCAAGGGTTCGGTGATGTTCCAGCAGGATACCCGGGTGCTTTCCCTGCGCAATCGTTCCTGGGAGGATGGGCAACGCCGTTTGCGGGAGTTGGAGACCCTTTTGCGCAACCTGTTGCCGGCTCCGAAAGGGGCTTGACATGGAAGAGACCCCGCCGGGAGGTTTCATCGACCTGCACTGCCACATTCTGCCGGGAGTGGACGATGGTCCCGGTGAGATGGCCACGGCGTTGGCCATGGCCCGCATGGCGGTTGCCGAGGGCACGGGCACGTTGCTGGCCACGCCCCATTTCAAGGCGGACGGCTATGAGGAGACCCCCGAGAAGAGTCCACCGATATTTCAGCAACTGGTAGCGGCTCTGGCGGAGGAGGGCATTGCCCTGCAGTTGGGGCTGGCCGCGGAGGTCCATCTGGGAGCGGAGATCTTCGGCTGGTTGCGCAAGGGTCGGGTACCCTGGCTGAACCGGGTGGGGGAGCGGCGTTATCTGCTGCTGGAATTTCCTTTCGGAGGAGTGGAGCCGGGCCAGTCTTACATGACCGAGTTGCTGGTCAAACAGGGCATCACCCCGATCCTGGCTCATCCCGAGCGCATCCGCGATTTCCGTAAGGATCCCGACAGGTTGGGTCCTTTTCTGAAGATGGGATGCCTGACCCAGATCACGGCGGGGTCGCTGAGCGGACAATTCGGCGAGGGGGTGCGTCAGACGGCGGAAACGATTCTGGAACGAGGTTGGGTCACTGTCCTGGCCAGCGACGGCCACCACATCTACCGCCGCCAGCCGGTCCTGTCGGACGGCTTCCGCGAGGCGGCGAAATTGATCGGGCGCTCGGCGGCGTTACGTTTGGTGACCACGAATCCGCAGGCCATTCTGGCAGGAGAAGGTGTCTGTCAGTTTCGGTGAGATGATAGCCAAGTTCGACTGTTTGCTTCAGGGAGCGTTAAATACGCGAAAAAATATGCAGCAATAAAAACTATTTATTGTAATCTTTATCTTGTGTAGGGGTTTTGTTGCAGGCTTAGGAGATGAACATATCCTCCAGGGAGTCGGCGAAAAGGATATTTTCTCCCCAGGTTTCGATAAGTTCCAGGCTGGCGGATTGGATTCTGCTTGTGGCCCAATCCGGAATCTGCCCGAATTTGCGCCGGGCCTGTTTAAGTAGCATTGCTGCGGCTTCTTCCTGTCTTCCCTCCTGTCTTCCCTCCTGTCTTCCCTCCTGTCTTCCCTCCTGTCTTCCCTCCTGCCGACCGCGCTTCATCATCTCCTGGGCGAATTGGGACATCATTTCTTCTTCCTCCTCGGGACGCACCCTGTGGATGATCTCCCGCACCGTTGTTTCATCGTAGTTGCGAAACGTTTCCACCAGATAGCGCATCAGAATCCGGAAATCCTCCTCCGGTATGGCAATCATCGACTGAATCAGCACCTCTTTGGCGCCCAGTTGCAGACCGTCTCGCATGGCATACTTTGCCGCAAGCAACCAGGCCCGCAACCGGGGCTGATGAAAAAGCTCGCCATCTTCGATGCGGCCAAGATCCATCAGTGCGTAATGGAAGTTCAGCAGATAGGGCTTCCACGCCTCCTCGGCATCAACCAGTGACAGGAACTCGTCCGGAATCCGCCACTCTGCGGCCCCATGATACATCACAAAGGGAATGATTGCGGGAAGAAATTCCCAGTGCGGGTGTTCCCGTTCCCACTGCTTCAGCGCTTCCACCAAATACTTCGCCAATTGCCAGGCGATGTGCGGCTCCGGCAGGCTCTTGTGTTCGATCAGAACATAGAGCAAAACCACCCGACCTTGGAGAGTCCTCACCTTGAAAAGGCGATCCGTCAGATGGGAGCGCAAGGCCTCATCGACGAAGGTTCCCTCCACCAATTCCGGCGGGTCCGGGGCAAGGGATCCGGCGATCTCCTTGGGCAGGTGTTCCCGCAACAAGGTTCCCGCCCTTTCCGGATCGGAGAGGAGGGTTTTCAGCAACCGGTCGTGGGGGTGGGCGATGTCATTCATGACACTATGGGATCATGGCCATGCACAAAATGCAAGCCATGTCTTACTGAAGAGCGGAACGATGCGATTGTAAATTGATTCTCCGGTCCTTCCCCGTTCCTCTGATCCGCAGCGGATTCATCAAGAAGAAAAAACATCCTCCAGAGAATCGGCAAACAGGATATTCTCTCCCCAAGCCTCAATAAGATCCAGACTGGACGTTCCGATCTTTTCAGACACCCAATCGGGAGTCTGGCCAAACTTGCGGCGCAATTGCTTGAGCAACATGGCTGCCGCCTCCTCCTGGCGTCCTTCCTGGCGTCCTTCCTGCCAACCTTGTTGCCGACCGCGCTTCATCATCTCCTGGGCGAATTGGGACATCATTTCTTCTTCCTCCTCGGGACGCACCCTGTGGATGATCTCCCGCACCGTTGTTTCATCGTAGTTGCGAAACGTTTCCACCAGATAGCGCATCAGAATCCGGAAATCCTCCTCCGGTATGGCAATCATCGACTGAATCAGCACCTCTTTGGCGCCCAGTTGCAGACCGTCTCGCATGGCATACTTTGCCGCAAGCAACCAGGCCCGCAACCGGGGCTGATGAAAAAGCTCGCCATCTTCGATGCGGCCAAGATCCATCAGTGCGTAATGGAAGTTCAGCAGATAGGGCTTCCACGCCTCCTCGGCATCAACCAGTGACAGGAACTCGTCCGGAATCCGCCACTCTGCGGCCCCATGATACATCACAAAGGGAATGATTGCGGGAAGAAATTCCCAGTGCGGGTGTTCCCGTTCCCACTGCTTCAGCGCTTCCACCAAATACTTCGCCAATTGCCAGGCGATGTGCGGCTCCGGCAGGCTCTTGTGTTCGATCAGAACATAGAGCAAAACCACCCGACCTTGGAGAGTCCTCACCTTGAAAAGGCGATCCGTCAGATGGGAGCGCAAGGCCTCATCGACGAAGGTTCCCTCCACCAATTCCGGCGGGTCCGGGGCAAGGGATCCGGCGATCTCCTTGGGCAGGTGTTCCCGCAACAAGGTTCCCGCCCTTTCCGGATCGGAGAGGAGGGTTTTCAGCAGCCGGTCATGGGGGTGGGCGATGTCGCTTCCTGGAGTCATGAAGTCAATGCCTCTCCCCGCGTAGGGTTCCTTTGCATGGTCACGGCGATGGATGCCACCTCGCCTGAGCTGTTCAGGGTCACGTCAGCTTGATGATCTCCCGATGCACCACCTCTTCCGGACGGCGGCTGATCTGTTCGGCGGAGTCGGCCAGGCAGATATCCACCGTGTAGGGACCGACGGCCTGGATGAAGAGCTTCTTGTCGGAGAGACCCGGCAGAAACTCCAGTTGGCGCTCCTTGAGTTCCACGGAACCACGCGGCAGGTTGCCCAACCCGGCCTGGGGGGAGGTGGAATAGACCATGATGAAGACATCCCGGGTGGGCACGCCCAGCTCTTCCCACTCGTTGTAGGGGCCGTTCTGATGCAGCACCGGGAAGAAGAGTTCCTTCTGGATGCGACCCACATAGAGGCGGAACGGCGCCTCGCCAAGGGTGCCTTCGGCGTTGGGGCCGATGGCCATGAGTTTTTCCCCCGGAATCAGCTTCAACAGACCGATGGCCACACCGGTCTTGGCGGTGGGGCGATAAGGGTTGTCCTTGTCGCCCACCGGAGGACGATGCACGATGAAGCGGGGGAAGGGAATGGACTTGCGCACCTTTTCCAGGCCGGGTTTGCGTTCCACCCCCTGAACCGGGGGATCCCAGCCCACCATCTTCTCCTGAAGAATCGCGGCGAACAGCGACTGCACCAGCAGCGAACGGCTGGCGTTGCCCGCCTGCAGGATATGGAGGGTGTCCGGCAGCATCTCCCGGCTTTCGAAAGCCTGTTTCATGGCGATGAAGAAGCGCTGAATGCCCTTGCCGACCCGTTGCACCAGGAAGTGGTTGAGGCGGTTCTGATCGATTTCGAAGGTGACGGCGACCTTTTTGCGATCCCGGGTCAGCAGTTCCAGGTCGATCTTGTGGAGGCGTTTTTCGGGGGCGAGCGTTTGCACTTCCGGGGGAATGATGAATTCATTGCCGAAGATGACCTCGTTGAGAACATCGCCGATGACATCGGAACGCCGACGCGGCTTTTTGTTGCCCGAAGCGGAGAGGGTCTCCTGTTTGGGGTCCACATCCCAGTTGAAGGCTTCCCAGATGAAGCGCACCCGGGCGGCCAGCAGGGTGGAGTTGGTCTGGGCCACGTTGGAGTGGTCGATGAAGAGTTCGTCACCGGGAAAACGTTCCGTCTCCGGGGGACGGGTGAAGGAGATGTGGTGCTGGCGGCACAGTTCCAGATTCTGCAGGAAGGCCAGAAAGGCGATGTGAGCCACCAGGTTTTCGCCACCCAGATACATGTCGCCCGAGGCGCCGAAGTGGTGAATGACCTTCTCGAAGCCGCGTTTCTCCTCGTCTGGCTTGGGCAGGCGGAAGATGCCGAAATCGAAGTCGGTGGAGCCGCCACCGAAATCGAAGACGGCGTAGGCGGTGCCCTCCTTGGCGGCTTTGATCTGCAGTTCCGTCAGGGCGCAGGCGGCGTAGGCCGCCGGTTCGGAGGCTTCTTCCCGCACGGAGAAGCGGCTCATGCGCGAACTGGCCAGCAAGGCGGCGGGCAGGCTGCGCTGCAGTCCCCGTGCGAAAGCGGAGAGAATCTTGCGCTTCACCTCCCGAGGGTAGGTGATGGGGAAGGTCATGAAATATTCGAGGAAGAGCCCGTTGGAGCGATGGTTGATGAACAGCCCCAGATAGTAGGCATACAGTTCGATGGGATCGAAGGGATCCTCCTCGGAGATGGCCAGGGGTTGCCCAGGCACCGGCGAGGGCAGGGTGGCCAGGGGCACTTCCAGTTCGGTGCCGGTCTCCTGGTCGGTGAGGCGCAGGGGACGCTCCTCGCTGGCGTTGAGGGGCCATTGTTTGATGGCGGTGAGGATCGAGGCCACGATGCGTTGATCCGCCTCGTTGGCGCGAAACATCTCCAGCGCCTCGTGGGAGAACTTGAAGTGATCCCAGCGGGTCAGGGGGCGATAGGCTTCGGCGTGCCAGGGTACCAGCAGCTCCGGCAGATTGATGAAGGCCAGGATGGTGGGGTTCTGGTAGTCTTCGGGGCGCGGTTTCTGAAAGAGGTCGCTCAACCCGACACGCAACAGGGTGGTCTGTCCGTGTTCGCGGCAGGCGACAACCGTCGAGCTGGTACCGAAGTCGATGGCCACCACGCCGTCGCGCACATCCATTTCGGGGTTGCGCGCTTCCCAGGGCTCCTCCAGCTCGACTTCCACCCAGCCGGTTCCCGGTGGCTTGACCGGTTGGTGCAGCTCCCACAGGCCTTTGCTCATGTCGTAGAGGTAGGAGGGCTCCAGTACCGGCAGGCGGGCGCGAAGATAATCCCCTTCCAGAAGCTGCTGCTTGATCAGCCGCATGGAGGGGGGGGCCAGTTTGGCGCCCTTTTTACTCAGGGCCATGGTCAGGGTGTAGAGTTCCTTCAGTTTTTCCTCGACCCCGTCGATACCCGAGGGCACCAGGGAGTTGGCCACCAGGAAGGAGAAGATGTCGCGTTGCGAAACCGGATGGAAGGGAATGACGCCGCAGGTCTCCTGGGAGGTGCCCTCCTGGCCGGAGCCCATGGTGACGGTGTGGTACCCTTTGCCGCCACGGGCCTGGGTGCTGGAATAGAGTACCTGTCCCTTGAGCTTCTTGCCGTCCCGGAAGAGGGGTTCTTCGGCCACGGTGCGCAACTGCTCCAGGGAGGGGATGGTCCAACTGCGGAAGACGTAGGTCTTCAGATTGGCCACATGGCGGAACATCTCCTCGGCCTGGGCCTTGAACTGATAGAGCAGCCACAGCCCGTTGAGCTTGTTGTCGAAGTAGAGATGGGGATGTTTCTGAAAGCCGATGAAACGATGTTTGGTCAGCAGGGTCAGGAGTTCTTTGCGCAGGAGCTGCAGCTTCCGCTTGGCGTCCTGGTCCATGACGGGCTGGATCTGGGTCACCAGGCGGTCGGCACGAAACCAGATTTTTTTGACCTTCATCGTTTGGCCCCATGGGCTGAGTGTGGAGGTGACACGTCGGGCAGATTCATCGGAACGGGTCGGCATCCGGCTATTGTATCCCAGATGGCGGTGTCGAAGAAATTGCCTTTTTTAATGACGCATGCCAATTTTCGGCGTGGGCGGTATCCCCCGGCCACTCCCTGGCCGGACCGGCGAACAGGAGTTCCACATCGGGCCAGACCGGGTGTACCGAAGCCAGAATGGTGCGCACCGCCTCTCGCGGCTCTGCGGAACTCTCTTCCCAAGAGGCGAGGGCATCTTCCGCCTTCATGCCAAAAAGGGGCCATTCCCCCACGTCCTCCAGATAACTTTTTGCCAGGGCAAAAGCGAAATAGGGCAGATCTTCCGAGGAGGCCAGCCGGGCCATGTGGTGCTGCCGGTCCGGTGGATCCCCTTCGGCGGTGACCACGATCCACTCCTCTCCGGCGCTGTCGGAGTGGTTGGCCAGTACCTCCGGCGGCAGGACGGCCAGTTGCAACCAGTGGTGGTAGCGTTCCTCGCGATTCATGGCTCTTTCTTCCGGATTATGTTATCTATTGATCCTATTTTCCTATTGTTGCCCGTTCGACGGGTTCCTGCCAGTCTTTCCGGTGCGCCTTGTCATGATTTTTTCTCCGTGTCGTGTGGCGCCTTCGCCGTTTCGCGGGCAATTTCCTCTTGAAGCCGGCCTGAGCTATCTCAACCACGCCGGGGTGGCTCCCATTCCCTTGCGCGCCGTAACGGTCGTGCGGGAGATGTTGGAGGAGATGTCCCGTTTCGGGGCATTGCGTTATCCGAAACTCGATGCCTGGCGAGACCGGGCGCGAGACCGGGCTGCCGCTCTGTTGGGAACCGGACGGGATCGGATCGCTTTTCTCTCCAGCACCTCCGAGGGGCTCTCGTTCGTGGGTCTGGGGCTGGATTGGCGTCCGGGGGACGAAGTGGTCACCACCGATCAGGAGTTTCCTTCCAATGCGCTGATCTGGCGGGACCTGGCCCGTCGTTTCGGCATCCGGGTGGTGCAGGCCACTTCCGAAGCCGATGGAGCCGTCTCCACCGCCGCACTTCTGGATCGGGTGGGGTCGCGTACCCGGGTGGTGGCCATCAGCTCGGTGCAGTACGCCACCGGCGCCGTGGTTGATCTGGCGCACCTCGGCGCGGCATTGCGCGACACGCCGGTATTGCTGGTGGTGGATGCCATTCAGAGTCTGGGGTTGTTGCCGCTGCAAGCCGAGGCGCTGGGCCTCGATGCAGTGGCCGCCGACGGCCACAAGTGGTTGTTGGGGCCGGAAGGGTGCGCTCTGTTCCACCTTTCGGCAAAAGCCCAGTCCGTGGTTGCGCCGCGTGTTCTGGGTTGGCACTCCCCCCGCAATGCGGGTCGCTACGACGAGGAGATCGCCGGGGAGTGGCAACCGGATCTGCGCCGTTTCGAGGCGGGTTCGCCCAATCTGCTCGGCATTGCGGCCCTGGCGGAGAGCATGGGGCTGCTGCTGGAGGTGGGGATCGGGGAAGTGGCCAGCCGGGTGAGCGGCCTGATGGCCCGCTTGACGGAGGGGCTGCGGGGGCTGGGTTGCCGGTTTCATACCCCTCTGGATGATCAGGGCCTTCCGGGGGCGGGCATTCTGGTCTGGTCCCATCCGAACCGGGATGCGGATGCGCTGCATCGCGCACTGATGGCCAAAGGGATCTATTGCGCCCGTCGCGGCAAGGGGGTGCGTTTTTCACCCCACTTCTATCTGGACGACCGGGATATCGACGGGGTGTTGCAGGTGGTGGCGGATCTGCTCTCAGAGTCCTGATCGGGCCCGAAGGGCTTGAAGCAGGGTGGTGAAATCCTCCGGCAGGGGGGCGTTGAAGTGCAGGCGTTCGCCGCTGGCGGGATGGTCGAAATGCAGGGCGGCGGCGTGCAGAGCCTGCCGGGAAAAGTCGCGGAAGAGGTGCTGCATCGCCACCGGCCAGCGAGACGGCGGCTGAAAGGGTTTGCCGTAGAGGGGATCGCCCAGCAGCGGGTAGCCGAGGTGGGAGAGATGCACCCGGATCTGATGGGTGCGCCCGGTTTCCAGACGACAGGCCAGCAGGGAGCAGGGGGGCAGGGACTCTTCCACGCGGTAGTGGGTGATGGCCTCCCGCCCGCCTTGCAGCCGCACCGCCTGTTTCTGGCGCTGCACGGGATGTCTGCCGAGGGGCAGGGAGATGGTACCCGTGAGCGGTTTCGGTGCGCCAACCACCAGGGCCAGATAGTGTCGGAAAGCGGAGTGGCTGGCGAACTGGGCTGCCAGATGACGGTGGGCGAGGTCGTGTTTGGCCACCACCAGCAGCCCGGAGGTATCCTTGTCGAGGCGGTGGACGATGCCGGGCCGTTGCATTCCGCCGGTTCCGGAGAGGGTGTCGCGGCCACAGTGGAACAGCAGGGCGTTGACCAGGGTGTCTTCCGTGTGGCCCGGAGCGGGGTGGACCGTCATCCCCGCCGCTTTGTCGATCACCAGGATATGATCGTCCTCGTAAACGATATTCAGGGGCAGTTCCCGGGGCAGGGCTTCGCTCACCGGGGGAGGGGGGCGGCGCAACAGCAGCACCTGCCCGGCAACGGCCTTGGCCTTGGCCAGGGGCGGTGAGGGATGGTCCAGAAGGTCTATACACCCTTCGGCCAGCAACTTTTGCACCTGGCTTCGACTCATGTCGGGCAGCAGCGCGGTCAACACCTTATCCAACCGCTCTCCCTGATGTTCGGGGGGAATGCGGATCAGAATCGGATCTTCTTCGAAAGGGGTATCATCCATCATGGGCAATAACGAGGTGGCGCGGTGAAGGCGGTCAAGATTCTGGTCATCGCCATGGGCATCCTCCTCGTGGCGGGATTGGTGGGGCTGCTCTTCATGGCCAATCGCAAATGGCAACAGGCCTCCTCCCCGGTAGAGGTCACCACCATCGCCCAACCTGTGCTGAAATCCGGGGAAAAGGTCTCCGCGATGGCGTCGGTGGAAGGGGGCCTGGCCCTGCTTCTGGAGGAGCGAAGCGGGGGCCAGGGCTTGCTGATCCTCGACGGACGGGGGCGGCTGCTGCGCCGCGTGGCTCTTTCCGCTCCGGCGGCTCAGGAAGGGGCTTTGCCGTAACCGAGGTAGTTGACCGCCGGATTTCGCGACAGGCTCCATTGAGCCCGCAGCGGGTTGAACTCCATGCCGGTGACATCCATGACCTGGATGCCCGCCGAACGCAGCCAACCCGCCAGTTCCGCCGGTTTGACCAGTTTCTGGTATTCGTGGGTGCCTTTGGGCAGCCAGCGCAGCACATACTCCGCGCCAACGATGGCCAGCAGCCAGGCCTGCCAGGTGCGATTGAGGGTGGCGAAAAAAAGATGTCCTCCCGGCCGCAGCAGTTTGGCACAATAGGAGAGGAAGGCGGCGGGTTGTGGAACATGTTCCAGAACTTCCATGACCAGTACCGTGTCAAACGAGGCGGGCTCCTCCTCCGAGAGGGCTTCCACCGATTGGACCCGGTAGTCGACCCGGGAGCCGCTCTGCTGCTGATGGGCTTTGGCCACGCCGATGATCTGAGGAGAACGGTCGATGCCGACCACCGAGGCTCCGGCGGCGTCCATGGCTTCGGAGAGCAGTCCGCCCCCGCAACCGATGTCCAGAATCCTCTGTTGGGCCAGTGTGCCGTGTTCGGAACCGGTGACCGTCCGCAGAATATAGGAGCAGCGCAGGGGATTGATTTGATGCAGGGGTTTGAACTTCCCCTCCGGATCCCACCACTCCTGGGCCATTTCTTCGAATTTGCGGATTTCCGCAGGATCCTCCATGGACATTTTCAGCTCCCTGACGATAATAAGGCGGTTACAATTTTAACCGGCATACATGTTGCAAACTTGCTAAACAAAATGAGAATTCCTGTCAAGAAATTGGCGAAGGCAAACGGGAACCAGCCTCTCCTTTGTGCCCAAGAGACAACGGGTGGCAAGATACCATGAAAAGTCTGCAAAGGAATACATCCACTGTGAATCATCGCGTTCCTGCCGGAATGGACCGTCGTCAGCTTCTTCGAGGTATGGCTCTCACCCTGGGGGGGCTGATGTTGCCCGTCAACTGGCTCCATGCCGCAGAGAATCCCATCGGGGTGCGTAATGCACGGGTTTGGACCGCGCCGGACCACACACGGGTGATTTTCGAGCTGGACAATCCCATTGAACATACCCTCTTCCGTTTGAGCAATCCGGAACGGGTGGTGCTGGACTTTCAGAATTCCAAATGGGAGAGCAACCAGCCGGTGACGGAGTTGAAGGACGAGGTGATTCGCGCCTTTCGTACCGGCGTGCCCCATTCCGGAACGGTGCGGGCGGTCTTCGAGTTGACCCAGGAAGTACGGCCCCGGTCGTTCCTGTTGCCTGCCGGGGATGGGCAGCCTGCCCGTCTGGTGGTCGATTTCTACCGCAAGGAGAACATGGAAGAGACCGCATCGTCTGCGAAGAACACCACCACCGCAGCGAAATCGGCCCATGGTGGCAAACGGGTCATCATGATCGATCCCGGGCACGGCGGCTACGATCCGGGCGCTATCGGACCCGCCGGCACCAAAGAGAAGGATGTGACCCTCTCTATCGGCAAGATGCTGCGGGATCGCATCAACCGGGTGCCCGGACTGCAGGCCATGTTGACCCGGGAGGGGGATTACTACGTTCCCCTGCGCAAGCGGGTGATGGCGGCGCGCAAGTACCAGGCGGAGATGTTCATGAGCGTCCACGCCGACGCCTTTCGTATTGCCAGCGTGCGGGGCGCTTCCGTCTACTGCCTCTCCGAAGGCGGCAAACCGGCTCCGGATAATCTGATCCGCGATCTGGAACGACAGGAGAATGAAGCGCAACTGATCTCCGGCGTCGACTTGAGCAAGGTGTCGGATACGGCGGTGCAGGAGATTCTGCTGGATCTGTCGCAACGGGATGCCATCAACAAGTCGATGGTTTTGGGCGAGACGCTGCTGCGCAACCTGGGCAACGTGACCAAATTGAAGTTCAAGTCGGTGAAACAGGCGGGATTCGCCGTGTTGAAGGCGCCGGATCTGCCGTCGGTATTGGTCGAAACCGCATTTCTGAGCAATCCGCACGAAGAGGAGATGCTGCGTCGCCCCACCCATCAGCGACGCATCGCCGATGCCCTCTTCGAGGGAACCCGCCTCTATTTCCAACAGACCCAGCGGGCCTGAGTTATTATCCCGTCTTATTCATAAATTTCCTCTGCAACCGGACCAGGCCAGGGTCGCGCCATGACGGCGTTGCGCTCGCTCGACGATCCTCACCGTGGAACGGCCACGGTTCCGGTCGTCGGGGCGTCGCGCGCCTTGTCCTGACGCTCCCTGGCCGGTTTCGCGACGAAATTTATGAATAAGACGGCATTATTCCGGATCGGGCAACAGGGTTCGGTCCGGGAACCAGGCCAGAGACTCTCTCAGCCGCACCACCTCTCCGATGGCGATAATGGCCGGAGGGGCCATTCCCGTTTTTTCCACATCCTCCGCAGCCCTTTCCAAAGTTGTCACCAGGGTTTCCTGCCGTGGTGTCGTGGCCCAGCGCACGATGGCTACCGGGGTTTTGGGGTCGCGCCCCGCTTCCATCAGACGACGGGTTACCCGATCGAGATACTGCATGGCCATGTACAGCACCATCACCGGGCTGGAGCGGGCGATCCCCACCCAGTCGAGGCGTGTGGCGTCGTTGGGATCCATGCCGACCAGATTTTCCGGGGCTTCGTGACCGGTGATCAGCATGAGGTTGGCGTTGCAATCCCGATGGGTGACGGGGATCCCGGCATAGGCCAATCCCGCGATGCCCGAAGAGAGTCCGGGCATGATGCGAAAGGGCACCCCTTTTCGGGCCAGGTACAAAGCCTCTTCGCCACCGCGACCGAAGATGAAGGGGTCTCCGCCCTTCAGGCGCACCACCCGTTTATTCCCGGCAGCCAGTTTGACCAGGGTTTCCGAGATGTCGGACTGGCTGGGGGAGGGGCGTCCGCCCCGTTTGCCGGCAAAGATCTTCTCGCAGGGTTCGGGGATCAGTGCCAGAATCTCTTCGGAAACCAGGGCGTCGTAGACCACCACGTCTGCGGCCTGCAGATATTTGAGCCCGCCCAGGGTGAACAGATCGGGGTTTCCGGGTCCCGCGCCGACCAGGGCGACGCAGCCCGGGGGAAGGAACTCGTTGTCGTTGTCATCCATGGCGGTCGATTTCTTCAGTCGGGGGAAGGAACGGTGCAGAGAGCATCCAGAACGGCGCACCAGGCTTTGGCCAGGTTGGCGGGGTTGTACCCTCCGCCTCCAACGGCAAGCACCCGGCCATGTCCGAACTCCTCGGCCAGTTCGCAAAGGCGTTTGGCGGCATGGCCATGGGAGGCGGGGCTGAGTTCCATGTGGGTGATGGGATCCCCCGAAATGGAATCGGCGCCGCACTGCAACAGGATGAATTCGGGGCGATGCTGGCGAAGCAGCTCTTCCACCCGGGGCCAGGCCTCCCGAAACTGGGCGTCCCGACAGCCGGGGGGCAGAGGGATATTCAGTTTGCGCCCTGCAGCGGCCCCTTTGCCACTTTCGTGGGCATGACCGGTACCGGGGTAGAGAAAACGACCATCTTCGTGCAGATCGGCGAAGATGAGATCCGGATCCGCTTCGAACGGATAGAAGACCCCGTCGCCGTGATGGGCGTCGATATCGACGTAGGCGATGGTTTTGAGTCCGTGCAGGGCTTTCAGGGCGGCGATGGCCACTCCGCAGTCGTTGAATACGCAGAAACCGGCGGCACGATCGGGACGGGCGTGGTGCAACCCGGCGATGGGCACGAAACCACGCCGCAAGGTGCCCTTCATCATGCGGTCGATCACATCCAGCACCGACCCGACCACCGAGGAGGCGGCTTCGTAAACGCCCTTGAAGGAGGGGGTGTCTCCCGCGTCGAGATAGCCGCTGCCCTTGAGGGAACTCTGCCGTACCCGCTCGATATGGGACTCGCTGTGGAAAAGGGCCAGATCGGCGTGACTGGCCATGTGGGGATCCAGTACGGTGACCAGGGCGTGCAGCCCCTGATGCTGCGCCTCATCCCAGAAGGCGCCCATGCGATGGGGGCCGAAGGGGTGGTGGTCGCCGAATCCGTATCGTCCAATTGCCTCGCCGATGGTGACGCCGACCACTGTTTTCATGGGTTGGTTACCGTATCATGACCACTTTTTGATAGAGGCCTCCGAAGTAGGTTTCCTTGCGCAGCTCGGAGGGCGCCAGTGCTTTGGGAACCCAATCCAGGATTTCCCGTTTCCACAGATCCAGGGCGAAGGGTTCCAACAGGCTCAGGATGGGAATCATGGCATAACGGAAAGGATTGAAGATCCAGGGGGCGTGATAATCCACGAAAACCACTTTGCCGCCCGGTTTGACCACACGCAAGGCTTCCTGAATGGTGCGGGCTCGGGCACCGGCGGGTTGTTCGTGAAGCAGAAAGAAGACCACCACATTGTCGAAGGAGCCTTCCTGGAACTGCAGGTTGGTGGAGTCCATGTGGTGCAGGCGGATATTGTCGGGACTGCCGATCTTGCGGGTCAGGTTTTCCAACTGCACCGGGGCGACATCGACCACGTCGAGATGGGCATCGGAGCCCAGGCGGGCACCCACCATGGGGGTGAAATCCCCGTAAACACAGGCGACCTGCAGGGTACGCCCGGAGATGGATTCTCCCAGTTCGTCGAGGGCCGCGTCGCGCAGCCGGGAGAAGTTGCCCCAGAGAATGGTGTTGACGATCCACTGCCGTTCGAAAAAGCGCACCCCGACCGGGTGGAGATAGGCCCACCAATAGGTTTGTTCGAGGTATCGCGGTACCAGGAGATCCTGGTGGATGTTGACAGAGGGCAGGTAATCTTTGGAAGTAGCGGGAAGGGTTGCCAGGGAACCGGAGGCATCCACCGTAGAAATCTGACTCATGACCAACCTCGTCGTTGGCGGGTCGCGTATGTGACTGAACACACGAGACACTGCGTAATCGGTTAGAGCAAAACGGGCTGGGACGGGTGGTCCGGGATCCGCAACGACCAGAACCGGGGGTCTTGCCTGCAACCAGCTTCGCTTTAACAAACAACCTGTTAGAGGTCTCGAAGGTGTGTCCGACCTCTGCCGGTGGCTTCGATCTTCCGGATCCATAAACGGCCAGAATGAGCGAAACAAGGGGAGCAACGCTATCGGATTTCACAGGCGAAGTCAATATCTCCACCCATAGCGACCAATAATTGAGCAGACCCTCCTCTCCGCCAGGTTTGTGGTGAGGAGGGGAGGTGGGGGTGTGAAAGGAGCGCAACGCTCTGAGGGGGTGGCGGAAACCTACAAATTAAGGCGCAGGACGATGCGGACGGAGGCGTCCGCGTCGGCAGCGTCCAGGTAGCCGATGGCCATGCGGTTTTCGCGAATTCGCCTCAGAACCTGCTGGCTCCCTTCGGCTGTTTCCGGGGGTAACACCCGACCGCTGAAGGTCAGGCGGGCCCAGTAACTGTTGACCTGATTCAGGGACATACCGTTAAGCCCCTTGAAGAAATGCTGCCGGATCGGACTGGCCCTGGATTGATCGATCACGGTGACGTAGGAGCCATCGGGAAAGGTGGTGGAACGGCCCAGAAACAGGTCGGAGACTTGGGAAGGGGTCAGGCTGGAAAGGCTGTTTTCGGCATTGACGACGACCGCGACCTCCCCGGCCTCCAGGATTCCGAGCGGAAAGCTGACTATGAGCGGAATCAATAACCGGTAGGGGATGAGATGTCGGAGATTGTTCATATTCAGAACATGAAATCCAGATTGACGGTGAAGCTCTGGACAGTCATATCCTGGGAGCGATCAATAAAGAAGCCGGGACGCAGCAGGTAACTGTTGGGGTGGATATGGGTGGTGTCCCACTGCCATTTCACGGCGGCGCGGCTGTCGAAATCCCAGCGCAGTCCCAGCGTCAGGGTCTCCTGATGTATGCGGCTGGAGTTGAGGGCGGTGATGGCGGCACTCTGCAGCCCGTTCAATCCTTCCGCCACCTCCGGAGGCAGGCCCTCTCCCCAGTTGGCGGCAGCGGTGTAAACGTCGACGTGGGGACGAATGGCTCCGACCATCAGGTAGGGTGTCCAGTCGCCCAGGCGTCTGGACAGACCCGCATAGGCCATATCGTTGTTGACATTCATCTCGATGGAAGAGGTCACGGTTCCGGCTTCGGCCTGAACGAGCCACTCCTTGTCGTCGTAACTGATACCGAGAGTTCGGAAGGCCATTTCGGCGTCCTTGAAACGCATGTTGCGGCGATAGTTCGCCGCCTCCGCGCTCACTCCCGGCAGACCGAGTTCGCCCACCGCGTCGAGAGCGGGATGAAGCGGGGCCAGTGGTTTGGCTTCGGTGCGGATGTTCAGATGCGAATAACCGGCTTTGATCAGCCAGGGGCCTGACTCGCGGGTCAGGGTGGCGGTCAGCAGCCGATCACTTTCGAGGGAGTAGACCTCCTCGTCCATGGGTATGCCGATGCCGATGCTGCGCCCGATCTGGGTCTTGAAGCGCCAGCGTTCCGGGTTTCCGGCCAGGGTATAGGCCAGATCGACTCCGTCCACGGCGTAAAGGGGTATCCAGCCGTAGAACTCCACCGGAGGACGCGCCCAGGGATAGCCGTAACCGAGATGACGCTGCTCCGACATCAGAAAGACGTCGTAGCCGAGGCGTCCCAGGCGAATATCGGCTTCCGGCTTGGGTTTGTAGGCCAGATAGGCCCAGTCCACATAGTGGGAGAATGTCGTGGTGATCTGGTCGCGCCAGACCAGTTGGGTCATGGCGGACAGCGTCGGAGTGAACTGATAACCTATTTGCAAACCCAGTCGGGAGTCCCGCAGCCAGGCATCGTTGCTGAACCAGGCGCCGTCGTCCGGTAGTGAATCCTTGGGGCGTTGGTTCAAATCGCGGACAAAGGCGGTCGTGGGGCTGTTGTCCACGTTGAAACCCAAGGTGCCGTACCCGTTGATCCGCCAGCGGCCGCTATCTTCGGCGTAAGCCGAAGCACCGGAAAACAGCGGTAGGAGGACGACAAGAGCTGCCAGATTGGGGGTGTGAGGGATCGAAATAGCCATATTCTCGTGTACGATGCGCCTGAAAGTCCGCTTTCCGGCAGAAATCGGCTTCATGCCGGGTGAAATCCTGACCGGGGTGAAGGGCGGGCCCCTGGCCGTGCCGGTACGGATGGCCTACCCCATTGTCGGGATCCCATCCTCTCCGGATCGACATGCCAACGAATATACCAACAAATTTGTTGGCATTCCACGGAACCTTATGAAAGCTTCTGAAAGGTGGTTGCAAAGAAAAAGCCTTGCAAATCAGGCTGTTTTGACCGATTTGAAGGCTTTTGGGGACGCTTGGAAGGAGGATTTGGTGGAGGTGAACGGACTCGAACCGATGACCCCCTGCTTGCAAAGCAGGTGCTCTCCCAGCTGAGCTACACCCCCCTGAATCGGGACCCCGGAAAGCTGAACGGTGGTGGGCCTAAGTGGACTCGAACCACTGACCTCACGCTTATCAGGCGTGTGCTCTAACCATCTGAGCTATAGGCCCGTACAGCCGCTGCGAAGGCGTCATTTCTTACTGCATGGCCGGAAGCTTGTCAAGGATCCTGTCGCTAAAGGCAAGAGAAATTTGCAGTGGGGGATGAAAGGGGATTCTGCTCCTTGACACATCCCACCCCCCTCGTTCAATCTAGGCGATGCAGGTTTGGAGAGATGGCCGAGTGGCCGAAGGCGGCACCCTGCTAAGGTGTTATATCCGTAAGGGTATCGAGGGTTCGAATCCCTCTCTCTCCGCCACCCCTTCCTCACGGTCCCCGGGTTCCGGATTGCCGCTTCGAATCCCGCCGGCAGACCGGTGGGGGGGGATCCGGACGTATCGATCCGGAAGTCGTTTCATAGCGGACTCCTGCTCCGTTTCCACACTCCACCATACCGGATATGGACATCGTTGCCGCGAGGAGCCTGAGTGCATGGTAGGCCTTGAGGGAGACTTCCCTGCGAACAAGGGGTTGCCATGGCGCGGGCCGCGTCTGTTGGTGACCGCTCTCGCCCTGTTGGGCCTGCAGGGTTGCTTCGAAGAACCCACAAAACGCCGTGTGGAAGTCGCCGTCGGCCAGGAGAGCGGCAACGAACCGACGGAGGGCATCCCCCGTCTGCCGCTGGCTCCCCATGCGGAGCGCTTCCAGGCCGTGCCGACGCCGGACATGGCCGCCCGCAACAAAGGGGCCAAATTGCGGTTCCTGGTGCTGGACAAGCGCACCCTTCAGGTCAATACCATCGAAATCGGCATTTCTCAAGAAGTCGCGGCCCCCTGGGGAGGTACCCTGGAGGCAACGGCTTTCGAGCCCAGCCTGTTGATCGGTGACGGCATGGCGTTGCGGGGAAGGGAGGGCCATGTCAATCCCGCGGTCTGGGTCATCATGCGGGATCAGACCGGAGAGATGCTTCATGAAGGTTGGCTCTTTTCCCGGGACGTGAGTCAGACCGCCTGGGATCACCCACGCTTTGACATCTCCTTCATCGGCGAGGCCCTGCGCACCGGAGAGGTTCCCACGCGCACTGCACCGGGCAAACCGGAAGGCCCGCCCCCCAGCGAAGATGGCGACGAACTGCTCCCCGGCAGCAGTCGGGAGGAGCGGGCGGAATCCGCTACCGAGGTTCGCGAGGGGAACGTGGTGCTTCCCCGCGTCGGGGTCACGGTGGAGACCCTGGACGAAAAATCGCCCCCACCTGGCAAGGCCAAGCGTTGAACTGGCTGGCTCCCGGATCCGGGGATCTGCTCCTGGCCTTGAGCTGCGCTTTGGAAGGAAACCAGCGGGAAGAAGTTCCGGTCGGGGCGATTTTGCGTGATCCCTGGGGCCGCTGCCTGGCCTCCGGGGCCAATGTCAGCCGTGGCGAACACGACCCCCTGGGGCATGCCGAAGTGGCACTGTTACGACGCACGGCGACACGGGTCGGCAATTACCGACTGGGTGGGGCGCAGGTGACGGTCACCACCCAACCGTGCCCGCTCTGTGCTGCAGCGTTGACCTTGAGCCGGGTCGAAACGGTCCGTTTCCCCGGAGATTCGGAACCCGTGGAGGCCTGCGGAGTCGAATTGGCCCACTGGTGTGGGGCCTGCATGCGATTTTTCTTTGAGAATCGCCGCCAATCCTGATCTAATAGCTGGATGCCGTCGATGATGGCATGTAACGGGTACGGAGAGATGACCGAGCGGTTGAAGGTGCACGCCTGGAAAGCGTGTGTATCCTAACCGGGTACCGAGGGTTCGAATCCCTCTCTCTCCGCCATCCCCGTTGCCATTCCGCCGAAACCGTCTTGACGGCGGGGTCCAGTCCGGCTTTTCCGGTACCGCTCCTTCTCCATTCCAGATTCTCTCACCTGTTTCCCCCTTGTCTCGGCTCGGTGTTCGGGCTCGTTCACTATCCCGTCTTGTTCATAAATTTCGTCGCGAAACCGGTCAGGGCGCGTCAGCGCGCGACGCCTCGACGAGCGGAACCATGGCCGTTATCCACGGTGAGGATCGTCGAGCGAGCGCAACGCTGTCCTGGCGCGCGATCCGGGTCAGGTTGCAGCAGAAATTTATGAATGAGACGGGATTATTCGAGGTCGGTGCTTGCGGAGGCGTGTTGGCCGGATCTGGCCCTCGCGGATGGCAGTCGAAGGAAAGATGCCGGACCGTAGGAAAGGATCCCTTGCTTGTGTTGGCGAGTTCGGATATTCTGCTTTGCAAAAGAAGTCCGGGCGGATTTCAGTCACTTCCCGGCAGTGGATCATCATGGCAGGTTCATCAGGCGGTGCCCTGGCGCGATCAGGAAAACCGCATAATCGTTGCGGGCGGCGTTGATGGCCAGGCCTTGCGCGACGAAGACCCGCAAACCCCGCCAGGGCCGGAAGGCAGCAACGGTAGCGGGATCCTTCGGGTGCCGCAAGTCTCCTGGCCGGAGCCGCCCCTTCCCTCATTCTCCCTTGGGGCTCACGTTCAGTCTCATGCACTCCACCACGCTACTCTCCGTCAAACTGGCTTCTGTTGGGGCGTCGATTCCCCGAACGAGGGCTGTTTCGACAGAGGGAAGGGGTTGAGATGAGCGCCTACGTGGTCCTGGCCCGGAAGTGGCGCCCGCGCACCTTCGATACCCTGGTAGGTCAGGAACCCGTCGTGAGATCGTTGCGACACGCCCTCTCCAGCGGTCGGCTATCCCACGCTTTTCTGTTCACCGGCATCCGGGGTGTGGGCAAAACCACCCTGGCGCGCCTGCTCGCTATGTGCCTGAACTGCGAAACCGGCATTACCGATGCCCCCTGCGGGGTTTGTCCCTCCTGCAGCGAAACCCTCTCCGGTTCCAATCCGGATATTCTGGAGATCGACGCGGCATCCCGGACACGGGTGGAGCAGATGCGGGAGCTTCTGGAAACGGTTCGATACGGTGCGGTTCTCTCCCGCTTCAAGATCTATATTCTCGATGAAGTGCATATGTTGAGCCTGGCGGCCTTCAACGCGCTGTTGAAGACCCTGGAGGAGCCGCCGGCTCACGTCAAATTCATTTTTGCCACCACCGAATTGCGCAAGATTCCGGCAACCATCGTGAGTCGCTGTCAGCGCTACGACCTGCGCCGCGTTTCGCGGGAAGTGCTGCAACGTCATTTCGTCCATATTCTGGATCAGGAAGGCATCGCCTGGGAGGAACCGGCTCTTGCCGCCCTGGCTCGCGCGGCGGACGGTTCCGTTCGGGACGGACTGACCCTGTTGGACCGGGTGGCGGCTCACGGGGAAGGCGGGGTTTCTTTCGACGGGGTGCGGGAACTGCTCGGCCTGACCGATCCCCAATGCATTGAAGGCATGGCCCGGGATATCCTGTCCGGGCGCGGGGAGGTGTTGCTCCGGACCTTGCAGGAGATGTACGAAGCCGGTCAGGATCCCGAGTTGTTGTTGGGCGAGTTGCTGCAAACCTTTCATCAGGCTTCCAGGAGTTTGCTGCTGCAACGGGAGAGGCGGAGCGCGGCAGGGGTGAGCCTGGAACATCTGCAGATGGTTTACCAGGTGCTGTTGCGGGGCGTGAGCGATTTGCGCATGACGCCGGTACCCCATCAGGCCCTGGAAATGGTACTCTTGCGCGCAGCTTATTTGCGGCCCATTCCCGATTTGGACAGTTTTCTGCGCGGACATCCGGCGGTTCCCGGCGAGAGAGTGGTTAGCCGCGGAGAGGCGGAGCCTCCCGGAATCATCCGGCTGGATACCCAACGTCCGCCTCCGCCGGTGGGGGCGAAAGAAGCGGATCGACCCGCGAAGCCTTCGTTATCCGGGCCGGTCGACGTGGCCCCCGAGGTTGGGGAAGAGTCGCCTGCCGAAACCTGGCGTTCCTGGGAAGAGCTGGTGGCCGCAGCCTTCCGGGTCAATCCCACCCTGGGGCTCAAACTGAAGGAACATGTCTTTTGTGTGGATTTTCCCCTGGAATCCGATAAAAAGGCTGCCTGCCTGCGTCTGAGTTTGAAAGATGCCATCTTCGGCACGCCACGCCGGTTGGAAGAATTGGTGCGGCAATTGTTGGTGGACCTGCGGGTGAAGGACTGGCGGGTCGAGGTGAACGACCCCCCAACCGCAGCCAGACCCGAAACCCTTGGCGAAGCGGAAATGCGTCAGGAACGCGAGAGACGGGACGTAATACGGCAGAAGGTGGCCGAAAGCCCGGCCAGCGCCATGGTGGAAAAGATGTTGGGGGGATCTCTGCAGGCAGTGGAGCCCTTGTCCGATAACACCACTCGATCCGGGGGTAAGCTGTGAAAAACTTTGGAAATCTGTTGAAAGAAGCCCAAAAGATGCAGGGTCAGATGGCCAAGGTCCAGGCGGAGCTTGGCGCCATGGTGGTCACCGGCCAGGCGGGCGGCGGCATGGTGGAAGTCAAAATCAACGGTCGCAATCAGGTGGAACGGGTGCGCATCGAACCCTCCGTGGTCAATCCCGAGGAGGTGGAGATGCTGGAAGATCTGATTGCGGCGGCCTTCCACGACGCCATGCGGCAGATTCAGGAAGAGACCCAGAAACGACTGAGCAGTGTTACCGGTGGCATGAAGCTTCCCGGACTCGATCTGGGCATGTAGCGACCGATGTCCCGGGGCATGGAGGGGATACCGGGATTGCCATCCCTGGATCGGGTGGCGTTGCTGCTGTCGCGCTTTCCGGGGGTCGGTCGCAAAAGCGCCCAGCGCATGGTGCATCACCTGCTGCGCCAGGGGCGGGGGGAGATCGATACCCTGGTGTCGGCGCTGGCGACGATGGGGGAGCGGGTCCGGAGCTGTCGGATCTGCTTCAACCTGGCGGAAGAGGAACTTTGTTGGGTTTGTAACAATCCAACACGTGATGGCAAGGTCGTCTGTGTGGTCGAGGAATCGGGCGACCTGATGGCCATCGAAAGGGCAGGGATATTCCAGGGGGTCTATCACGTTCTGGGAGGTCATCTCAGCCCTTTGGAGGGTCTTGGGCCGGAGGAGTTGCATGTGCAGGCTTTGGAAGTGCGCCTGGATCGGGGAGAGATTGACGAACTGATTCTGGCCACCAACCCGACCGTTGCCGGAGAGGCAACCGCGCATTACATCGCCCACCTGGCGCAGAGTCGTGGCGTGCGCCTGACCCGTCTGGCCTATGGATTACCAATGGGGGGGGAATTGGAATACCTTGATGAATCGACGGTGTATCAGGCCTTGGCCTGGCGCCGGGAATACTGAAAAGGGAAAGTATGCAGAGAAGTACGTTCTGTTTGGTGGGACCCGGCACCTGAAGGCGGCGCAGGAACGGAATCCTTGATCGGAGTTTCCGACTGAAACCAAGGAGTTGCTTGGATGACAAAGCAGAAAAATGACGCAAACATGACGTTTCCCTTTCCTGGCATTCCCGGTACCGGCGACGGGTCCGACGCAGTCTCTTACGTAGAGACCCGGGCAACCGATGGGGCGGCTGCCTATCCCATCACCTCCTCCACGATCATGGGGCAACTCTATCAGGTTGCGGTAGCCAACGGCTTCCACAATGTGTGGGGGAAGTCACTGGCCTGGATGGAGCTGGAATCGGAACACTCCTCCGCCTCCGCCTGTGAAGGATTTGCCCTCGCCGGCGGTCGGGTGACCAACTTCACCTCCGGTCAGGGACTGATCCTGATGAAGGAGGTTCTCTATACCATTGCCGGAAAACGTCTTCCCCAGGTATTGAATGTGGGTGCCCGGGCTCTGACCTCCCAGGCGCTCAACGTCCACGCCGGTCACGATGATGTCATGGGTGTGGAAGATTGCGGTTGGGGCATCCTGTTCGCCCACAGCGTCCAGGCATCGGCGGATCTTTGCCTGATCGGCAGACGGGCCTCCGAGGCGGGCATGACCCCCTTCA
Source organism: Magnetococcales bacterium (assembly GCA_015231925.1). NCBI lineage: Bacteria > Pseudomonadati > Pseudomonadota > Magnetococcia > Magnetococcales > Magnetococcales bacterium. The sequence goes on along the minus strand of JADGAQ010000005.1, from coordinate 16,012 downwards.
TGAATGTTCAGGATGGCTTTCTGGGCACGCATACCATCGAAAATCTCAACTTCCCGGAGGACGAACTGATCCGGCAGTTCCTGGGTGACCCGCGTGAGAAGATGCGGGCCATGTTCGATCCCAAGACCCCGTTGCAAATGGGTGTGGTGCAAAACCAGGACGCCTATATGCAGGGCAAGGTCGGGCAGCGCCACTTCTACGACCGGCTCCCCGGCATCATCGAAGAGTCGATGGAGGAGTATTATCGCCTGACGGGCAGACACTACCGCATGGTCGATACGATCAACATGGAAAAGGCCCAGTTCGCCATCGTGGCCATGGGTACGCTGGCGGAGACCGCATGTTCCGCCATCGATCAGGTGCGCGAGCGGCTCGGGGTCGAATTGGGAGTGGTCGTGGTAACCTGCTTCCGGCCTTTCCCCCAGAAGCAGATCGTCGAGGCCCTGAAAAATTGCCAGGCCGTGGCGGTGATCGAGCGTTGCGATATTCCCACCCTGGTGGACAATCCCTTGACCCGGGATGTGGAAGCCTCCTTGGCCAAGGCGATGATGGGGCTTCCGGGATATCCCGGAATGAGCCGCATGCCGGTGGTCTTTTCCGGAAGCGGAGGTTTGGGGTCCCGCGATGTCACCCCCGGACATGTCCTGGCGGTGGTTCGCAACATGATGGCCGGGGTGGGGAAGGGCAAGCGCTACTTCTCCCTGGGTATCGACCACGAAACCAGTCTGCCTCTCGAAGAGGAACCGGATGTGCGCCCCAAGGGCTCCTTCTCGGTGCGGGGACATTCGGTGGGTGGTTTCGGTTCGGTGACCACCAACAAGGTTATCGCCACCATGCTGGGAGACATCTTCTCCTTCAAGGTGCAGGCGGCTCCGAAGTACGGTTCCGAAAAGAAGGGACTGCCCACCAACACCTATCTGACGGTCACCCCCAAGGGCAAGATTCTGACCCACTGCGAGTTGCAGCACGTCGATTTCGTGCCCCTCATGGATCCCACGACCTGGTTCATGGGCAATCCCCTGGTCGGACTGGGGGAGGGTGGCATCATCTTCCAGCATACGGATGAAACCACGCCTCAAGGACTCTGGGAATCGCTTCCGGCTTACGCCAAGTACTTCATGGTGGAAAACCGGGTGCGCTTCTTCGGGGTTGATACCATCGCCATCGCGCGGGAAGCGTGCCTGAGTGACACCTCGTTGATTCAGCGCTTCCAGGGTGTGGTGCTTCTGGGGGTGTTCCTGAGAGTGACCCCCTTCCGGGAGAATGCCGGCATGGACGAGGCGACTCTTTTTGAAGCGGTGCGCAAGCCCCTGCAAAAGTATTTCGGCAAGCGGGGAGAGCGGGTCGTAAAGGACAATCTGGAGGCAGTCCGCCATGGTTACGACCGCGTCATGGAAGTGACCCGAGAGATCATGGTTGCCACCGCTCCCGAGGTTCTTGCCCAGGGCAAGGCCGAGTGGGATGCCAAGGGCAAGGATGTGAATGCCTTCTTTATCTAACTGAACCGGACGCGGTTTCCTGAACAGGGACGCGAATTTCGCGAAACGAATCCGGTTGGAGAGTCCGAACATGAAAGAACACGTCAAGGTTTATGCAGAAGCGACACCCCGGTGGTACGATGCCGAGAGAGCCCGGGCGGTGGTTGATGCCTATAATTCGGGGAGAGGGTCGGGGCAGCCGGCCGATGCCTTCGTGGCTTGTTCCACGGTTCCGGCCGGAACGGGCTCTTTTCGGGACTTTTCCTACATCGCCCCGGATCTTCCCGAATACATCTCCGAGAATTGCGTGGCCTGCATGGAGTGTGTGCAGAACTGCCCGGATTCGGCCATCTGGGGCAAGGTGCTTCCCCAACCGGTTGCCGAAGAGCATCTGGCGGGCATGCCGGAAAGGGATCAGGATCTCCTGAAAACCCAGATGGTGCGCACCACCAAGTTTTGGGGGACCTACGAGAAGAAGAAGGAAAAAGGGGAGGGACCGGGAGGTGCTCTGTTCGGCATCTTCATCGACCCCACCAAATGCAAGGGTTGCGGGGAGTGCGTGGTGGCTTGTGGGGACAACAACGCCCTCAAGATGATCAAGAAGACCCGCGACAACCTGCCGAACTACTTCGCCTGCTGGGATTTCTACAAACGGACTCCCAATACGCCCGAGGAGTACATCAATCCCCGCCTCAAGGTGGATATCATGCTGCGGGGCGATGCCAACCAGTATGTCGGAGGGGCCGGGTCCTGCATGGGCTGTGGCGAGGCCTCGGTGATCCGGCAGTTGTTGGCCATGACCCATGAGAAGTGCGGTTCCAACTATGGCATCGTGGCGGCGACGGGATGCAATACGGTTTATGGCTCGACCTACCCCTACAATCCCTATCGGGTGCCGTGGGTCAACTCCCTTTTCGAAAACGCGCCGACCGTGGCCATGGGTATTCGCGCCCACTGGGATCAAACGGACCGCGAAAACTACCAGTTGTGGGCCTTCGGTGGGGACGGGGCCATGCTTGACATTGGATTCCAGGCTTTGTCACGCATGTTGACCTCCGGGATGAATATCAAGGTACTGGTTATGGACACCCAGGTCTACTCCAATACGGGGGGTCAAGCATCGACGGCCACCTTCATTGGTCAGGATGCCAAGATGTCCATCCACGGCACCGCCATGGCCGGAAAACTGGAGCGACGCAAGGAGATTGCCAACATTGCCCTGATGCATCCGCGGGTGTTCGTGGCCCAAACGGTCGGCCCCATGATCAGCCATTTCTACAAGGCGGTGGAGCAGGCCCTTGAGTTTCAGGGACCGGCTCTGATCAATGTTTATACCACCTGCCAGCCGGAGCATCAGGTGGCGGACGACGTCTCCTGCCGGCAAGCCATGTTGGCCGTGGAATCCCGGGCTTTTCCGGTGTTTATCTACAATCCCGATGCCGGCAGAACCCTGGCCTCCCGCCTTTCGCTGCAGGGGAATCCTTCCGTCAAGCGGGACTGGCATTTCCGTAAGACCAAGGAAGGGGAGGACAAGGTTGACTTCCTGGCCTTCGCGCGTTCCGAAGGGCGGTTTCAAAAACATTTCAGCAAAGATGGGCAGCCCAGTGCCGTGTTGTTGCGTTCCCAGGAAGATCGGCTGGATAACTGGCGATTGCTGCAGGAGTTGGCCGGGGTGGAAAACCTGGATGTCAAAGCCATGCAGGAAGCTGGTCGCGGATGAGGTGCCTGGAAGAGGCTGCGGTTTTCGGACCGCAGCCTCAAGGCGCTAACCGTGTTGGGCGTCAATAAGCCTTTGGAGGAATTAGGAGGCGTGTTTCAATGATTGAAGACCTGCGTCAGGAAATACGGAATCAGCTCACCCGACCACGCAGCATGAAAACCTCCGCCATCAGTAAAATGGCGGGTTATTTGAATCTGGACAATCCCCTGGATGGCTTCACCACCCAATGTCTGGCCCGCCTGGAAGATTACGAGATCGAATTCATGTTCGCGGGCATGTTCACCCCGGCGATTTCGGATCGGGAGGCCTGTGAGCGCTTCATGCCGCTGGAGGGCATTCTGGTTGAATTCCGTCTGGATTTGTTGCACCAGATGGTTCGGGAACGGATCTTTTGCCCCGTTTATCTGGGGCGCGAGACGGCGCGGCTGGTGATCCCGGAAGTCGTTCTGGCGCGTTACCTTCGGCTGCTGAATCTGGAAGCGCCGGTTACACCGGAAATCAATGAGTTGATTCTGGCGGTCGTGCCGCCGGGGGGGCATCAGCGGGCGCGTTGCACGGCGAGAAGACGTGCCTGGAGGGATGTCAAATCCAAGGCGATTCTGGAAGGGTGCCTGCGCATCATGGGGGAGAAGCACTCTTTCAGCCATGAGAAGTTGGATTTTCTTTCCGACTTCATGCGCACCTACCGGCCTGAGCATCTGAAGAATCTTGTCGGGCAATTGCATCATCTGGTTGAATCCTATCATGAAGAACCCGAACATCCGGTGTTTAATCAGGAGTTGGAGGACTACCAGGCAGCCAATATTCGGGCAAAATCGTGTGGAGAAGCGATGCGTAATTATCGGGTCTCCAATGCGCAGTCACTGCTTAAAGATTTGGAAGACTGCGTCTGAAGTTTAGGTTGTGGCCTTCCATGCCTTCTATCTGTTTGTTTCTGGTGAGTTGATCAGGAAATACATAGGCTGATGGCTTGATTTCATCTCTTAGGTCTCCTTTCGAAACCTCGCAGTCGAAGTCCCCGGCTGCGAGGTTTTTCGTCTGCGGATGCAGAAGCGCTCTTGCCTTATGCGCCCTTATTATTTTTAATGCACTCGCCTGAGTAGAGCGCGGCCATCATTTTCAGAAATAGACCCGGGAAGACTGCCGGAAAGGTTCTGCCTTCGCAGGCGGGGACATACAGGCCATGAGCAACCAAGGGAGTCGGATCACGCTGATCTACGACGGAGAAACCTTCCGGGTTTCCGAAGGACGTACCGTGCTGGTGGCTTTGGAAGAGGCCGGGCTCTCCTTCATCCGGGGTGTGGGTTGTCGTGGAGGGGTTTGCGGGGCGTGCGGCATCCTCTATCGCCTGAGAGGCGAGCCGGAACTCCACTCGGCGCTGATGTGCCAGGAAATGGTCAAGGATGGCATGGAAATCATGCCGTTGCCCTATTTTCCGCAGAAGAAAATGGGCCATGAAGTCGTTCCCGGTGAGAATGAGTCTCCCGCCTACCTGGTGGTGAACCTCTATCCTGAAGTCAATCATTGCATCATGTGCGGGGAGTGTACCCGCCTGTGCCCCATGGGCATCGATGTCATGGGCTATGTCGGCATGATCAAACGCGGCGACTTGCACGGAGCGGGGCGCGAGTCGTTTGTCTGCGTGCAGTGTCAGGTTTGTGCCTTGCGTTGCCCGTCCCGTATCTCCCAGCCCAATGTGGCCCTGGCGGCAAGACGTCTGCACGGTCGTTGGGAAGTGCCGAGGGCCGACCATTTGAGTCGGGCTATCGAGCGTCTGGAGCGGCCGGAACTCAATCGGGTCTTTCGCCGTTTGCAACATATGGATCCGGCGGACCTGCAGATGTTGTATCAGCGTCGGGAACGCGAGCCTGACGATGCGCCACCCGGTACCTGGTTGCCGGAAGACCGCAGTCTGTTGATCTAGGGGATGGGAATGCGGGCCAGCTTTGCAAAAATGCCGGACGCCTTGCGAGAGTCCATTCGGCAGGTTGAAAAGACCCGGGATGCCCGTTTGGCTCGGTTGCGTCGGGGAGAAACCTTTCCATCGCTGACCCTGGCGGATCGTAAAGCCTGGCTGGAGGAGTTTCATCCCGATTTTTCGCCGGACGGCAAACGAAAACTCCGTGCCGGGGCTTCGAAGGGACAGGAGGTTCCGGTCGAGTTGGCCAACTGCCTGGAATCGTGGCCTCGCAAATCGGTTCTCGACCGGGTGGGAGCCCCGTTGGAGGCGGATTACGCCGCCGATGTGGTGATACTCGGCGGAGGCGGCGCCGGTACGGCGGCGGCCATCGCTGCCGCCGAGGCGGGGGCCAGCGTGCTGATGCTGACCAAATTGCGCCACGGCGACTCCAATACGGTCATGGCGGAGGGGGGCATTCAGGTTGCGGACCAGGAGTGCGACTCGCCGGTACAACACTATCTGGACATCTTGGGGGGTGGGCACTTTTCCAACAATCCGGCGCTGGTGGAGGTGCTGGTTCGGGAGGGCCCCCGGGTGCTGCGCTGGCTGGAAGAGCTGGGCATGCTCTTCGACAAGTATCCCACGGGCCGTATGATCGTGCGTCACGGCGGGGGAACTTCCCGCAAACGCTTGCATGCGGCGGGCGATGTGACCGGTTTGGAGATGATGCGGGTCATTCGGGACAAAGCGGAAAGCTATCCTGGCATCCGGGTACTGGAGTTCACGGCGGCGGTCGAGTTGCTGACGGACGAAAACGGTCGCACGGTCGGTGTCCTGGGGGAACAGTTGCTCAAGGCCTCCCGCTCCCTGGTGGTAAAAGCCAAGGCCGTGGTCATGGCAACCGGGGGATTCGGGCGGCTGCATCTGCAGGGCTTTCCCACCTCCAACCATTACGGGGCCACGGCGGACGGTTTGGTGATGGCCTACCGCGCCGGTTTGCCTCTGCGGGATTTGCAGTATTGTCAATACCATCCCACGGGAATCGCCTTTCCGGAAGAGAAGGCCGGGCTGCTGCTGACCGAGAAATTCCGGGGTTTGGGGGCTCCGTTCCTGAATCGTCACGGGGATGAATTCGTCTACTCCCTGGAGCCGCGCGATGTAACAACGGCGGCCATCATCCGGGAGTGTGTCGAATTCCAGAATGGCGTCAAAACGCCGGGGGGGGGCGTCGGGGTTTGGCTGGACATTCCCCTGATCGATCTGTTGCATGGACGCGGCACCATCGAAAAAGAATTTCCCGGTCGATTCCAGGAATTTTCCCGCAAGGGCATCGATATTCGTGAAGTTCCCCTCCTGGCCTATCCCACACTGCACTATCAGAACGGGGGGGTGGTGATCGATGTGGATGGGCGCACCGACATGCCGGGTCTGTTTGCCGCCGGTGAGGTGACGGGAGGGGTGCATGGGCGCAACCGGTTGATGGGAAACGCCCTGCTGGAAATCCTCGTCTTCGGCAAAAAGGCGGGCGGGGCGGCGGCGGAGATGGCCCGGAACAACGGCTGGGGTGGCGCTCCCGGGCTTGGGCATCTGGAGCCGTTTCTGGAGGTGCTGGAGAGTGAAGGGGTTTCCCGTAGCGTCACGGGGCCGGTGTTGCTGCCGAAGTACCCCCTTGCGGAGACGAAAGAAAAAAGGAAGGATCCTTTCGGACCCACCCCACGGCGACGTGGTTCGGGAGGGAATTGAGCCGGTCGCTCCTTTCGAGGTGAAGATGAAGGGAAGATTCGTGGAAACGGTTCAGGTATAGTTGCGACACGCGGTGTTTCCTTTTGAGATGTGGTCAAGCCACTCGGGGTTGGAGGAGTCATGAATATTCACGAATATCAAGCCAAGGAGATCCTGGCCCGTTACGGCGTAGCGGTGCCTCGGGGACGGGTCGCCTACTCGCCGGCCGAGGCGGAAGCTATCGCCCGGGAGCTGGGTGGCGATGTCTTCGTCGTCAAGGCTCAGATTCATGCCGGTGGTCGGGGCAAGGGGGGTGGTGTCAAGGTGGCCAAGTCCGTGGCGGAAGTGCGGGAGCGGGCCAAGGAGATCCTGGGCATGACCCTGGTGACCAAACAGACCGGCCCGCAGGGCAAGGTGGTGCGCCGTATCTATGTGGAAGAGGGCTGCAACATTGCCCGTGAGCTTTATCTCGGCATGGTGGTGGATCGGGGAACCGGGCGCATCACCATGATGGCTTCGACCGAAGGTGGCATGGAAATCGAGGAGGTCGCCGCCCGCACTCCGGAAAAGATCCTGAAAGTGGCCATCGACCCGGCGGTGGGTTTCCAGGGTTTCCAGGCGCGGCAACTGGCCTTCGGTTTGGGGCTGGAAGGCAAACAGGTCGGCAAGGCGGTCAAGTTCATGACCGGCCTCTACAATGCCTTCGAAAGCTGTGACGGCTCTCTGGCCGAGATCAATCCACTTGTGGTGACCAAAGAAGGCGAAGTCATGGCGTTGGATGCCAAGATGAACTTCGACAGCAACGCCCTCTTCCGCCACAAGGATATCGAGGAGCTGCGGGATTTCGACGAAGAGAATCCCAAGGAAGTGGAGGCCTCCAAGTACGATCTCAACTACATCGCCCTGGATGGCTCCATCGGCTGTATGGTCAATGGGGCTGGGCTTGCCATGGCCACCATGGACATCATCAAGCTCAAGGGGGGCAGCCCGGCCAACTTCCTGGATGTGGGCGGTGGTGCGACGACCGACCGGGTTACGGCGGCCTTCAAGATCATTCTCTCCGATCCCAACGTCAAGGCGGTTCTGGTCAACATCTTCGGCGGCATCATGCGTTGTGATGTCATTGCCGAGGGTGTCGTGGCCGCCGCCAGGGATGTTGCCCTGAAGGTGCCCCTGGTGGTTCGCCTGGAAGGGACCAATGTCAAGCAGGGCAAGGAGATTCTGGCCGCCTCCGGGCTGCCGATCATCTCTGCCGACGATTTGAACGAGGCCGCTGAGAAAGTGGTCGCCGCCATCAAGGGGAATTGATCCATGGCTATCCTGGTCGATAAGGAGACGCGGGTTATCTGTCAGGGTTTCACCGGGGCCAACGGCACGTTTCATTCCGAACAGGCCATCGCTTACGGAACCCGTATGGTGGGAGGGGTGACTCCCGGCAAGGGAGGCACCACCCATCTGGGTCTGCCGGTGTTCCACACGGTGCATGACGCCGTGAAGGAGACCGGGGCCGAGGCATCGGTCATTTACGTTCCGGCGGCCTTCGCCGCCGATGCCATCATGGAAGCCGCAGACGCCGGCATTCGGCTGGTGGTCTGCATCACCGAGGGCATTCCGGTTCTGGATATGGTGCGGGTGAAGCGCTTCCTCTCCGATAAATCCAAGACCCGTCTGGTGGGGCCGAACTGCCCCGGAGTGATCACTCCGGGAGCCTGCAAGATCGGAATCATGCCTGGTCACATCCATCTTCCGGGTCGTGTGGGCGTCGTTTCCCGCTCAGGCACCCTCACCTACGAAGCGGTTGCCCAGACCACCGCCGTCAGGCTGGGACAAAGCACCTGCGTCGGGCTGGGTGGCGATCCCATCAACGGCACCAACTTCATCGACTGCCTCGCCATGTTCGAGAAGGATCCGCAGACGGAAGCGGTGATCATGATCGGTGAAATCGGCGGAACCGCCGAGGAGGAGGCGGCGGCCTACATCAAGGCCCATGTAACCAAACCGGTGGTCGGTTTCATCGCCGGAGCCACGGCTCCCAAGGGCAAGCGCATGGGTCACGCGGGCGCCATCATTTCGGGGGGCAAGGGCACGGCTGAGGAAAAATTCGCCGCGCTGGAAGCGGCGGGTGTCCACATCGCCCGTTCTCCGGCGGATATCGGCATCACGGTGAAGAAGGCTTTGGGGGGCTGATGCTCACCCGGTTTGCTTCTCGCGACTGACTACAAAGAATGACAGAACAAAAAGGGGTAATGGCATGACCAAGAATGACCTTATCATCCGGGTAGCGGGTGAGGGCGGGGAGGGGATCATTTCCACCGGCGATTTCATCGCCGCCGCCTGCGCCAGGGCGGGCATGGAAGTCTACACTTTCAAGACCTTTCCGGCGGAGATCAAGGGCGGATACGCCATGTATCAGGTGCGTACCAGTCCGGAGCGGGTTTACAATCAAGGGGACACCTTTGATGTCTTCTGCGCCTTCAATGGCGAAGCCTACGAGATGAACAAGCATCTCCTCACCCCCGGAACGGCTTTCGTCTACGACTATCCGGGCGGCGATTTCGAACCGGATGCCATTCCCGAAGGGGTTCATGCCTACCCCATCCCCATGTCCCAGACCGCCAAGGAGATGAAGTCCTACCGCTCCAAGAACATGGTGGCCATCGGGGCGCTTTCGGTGCTGTTCAACATCAGCGAGGCCACCATCAAGGAGGTCTTGACCAAAAAGTTCAAGAAGAAGGGTGAAGAGATTCTCAATCTGAATCTTGAGGCCTTCGAGCGGGGCAAGGCCCTGGGATTGGCGGCCAAGAAGACCGACCCCTGGCGGGTGGAGGATCCGCGTCCCGCCAAGGACGTGATCGTCATCTCCGGCAACGATGCGGTCGGGTTGGGGGCCATTCTGGGCGGGCTGCAGTTTTTTGCGGCCTACCCCATCACCCCGGCCACGGAAGTGGCCAAGTATGTGGCGACCCATATTCCCAAAACGGCCGGTACGCTGGTTCAGGCGGAAGACGAGATTGCCTCCATTTCCCAGGTGGTGGGTGCTTCCTATGCCGGCAAGAAGTCCATGACCTCCACCTCCGGTCCGGGTCTGGCCCTGATGAGCGAGATGCTTGGCATGGCCTACATGAGCGAGATTCCCGTGTTGGTGGTGGATGTTCAGCGCGGTGGTCCCTCCACGGGCATGCCCACCAAGCATGAGCAGTCGGACCTGTTCCTGGCTATTCATGGCGCTCACGGCGATGCTCCCCGCATCGTCCTCTCGGTCGAGGACGTGAAGGACTGCATCGACATGACGGTGGATGCCCTGAATCTGGCGGAGAAGTATCAAACGGCCGTCCTCCTGCTTTCCGACGGCTCCCTGGCCTTCTCCACCCAGACGGTTCCGGCACCCAAGCCGGAGAGCTACACCATCATCAACCGCAAACGTTGGGATGGAGAGGGCACGTTCAAGCGCTATTCCATCACCGACGACGGTATTTCCGCGATCACCGATCCGGGTACGCCCAACGGCATGTATGTCGCAGCCAGCCTGGAACACGGTGAAACGGGAGCGCCGAACACCTCTCCGGCCAATCGGTCGGCTCAGATGAAGAAGCGCTTCAACAAGATCAACAACGTGGTCAACGATTGCAAGCCTACGGAAGTCGATGGTGAGGGCGAGGCGGATCTGGGCATCATCACCTGGGGCAGCACCATCGGTGTCGCTCGGGAAGCCATCTCCCGTCTGCGGGCGGAAGGCTACAAGGTGAAGGGCTTCTACCCCAAACTGCTGTGGCCCATGCCGGTGGCTCAATATGAAGCCTTTGCAGCCACCTGCAAAAAGATCCTGGTTCCGGAAGTCAATTTCCAGGGGCAATTGTCCCACTTCATCCGCTCCGAAACCTCCATAAAACCGATTCCGTTCACCATTTGCGAGGGACTGCCCTTCACCCCCGCCCAGATGGTCGAGAAAGCCAAAGAGGTGTTGAAATGAGCTCCGCTGCCCTCCATCAAGTCGAGTTGAAGCCGAAGGATTACAAGTCCGAGGTGTCGGTGGTCTGGTGTCCCGGTTGTGGTCACCACGGCATTCTCAACGGGATTTACCGGGCCTTGTCGGAAGTGGGCGTCGATCCGTCCAAGTTGATGGCCATCTCCGGTATCGGCTGCTCCTCCCGCACCCCCTACTTCATGCAGTCCTATAAAATGCACACGCTGCATGGTAGGGCTGGCGCCGTGGCCACCGGAGCCCAACTGGCACGTCCGGACCTGGAGGTTCTGGTGACCGGTGGCGACGGGGACGGATTTGCCATCGGTGGGGGCCATATGCCTCACATGGCGCGCAAAAACGTCAATATGACCTATGTGCTGTATGACAACAGCATATATGGATTGACCAAGGGGCAGTACTCCCCAACATCTCCTCCGGAATTGAAAGCGTATACCACGCCATATGGCGGTCCGGACGATCCCATGGATCCCATTCTGTACATGTTGACCTACGGGGCGACTTATGTGGCCCAGGCCTTTGCCGGCAAGCCGCAACTGTGTGCCGAGTTGATCAAGGGAGCCATGGAACACAAGGGCTTCTCCTACGTCAACATCTTCTCCCAGTGCCCCTCCTTCAACCCGATCTGCACCATTCAGTACTATCGCGACCTGGTGGAGGAGATTCCGGCGGGTCACGATACCAAGGATTTGGGCAAGGCGATGGAACTGGCACGCCGTCCCAATGGCAAGGCTCCCATCGGTCTGCTTTATCAGGTCGAGCGCCCGACGCTGGATGAGCGGGTGGCGGAGTTCGTGACTCGGGTCGGCGGTAGCCCCGATTACGATCTCAATAAGATCATCAATCTTTCCCGTCCCTGATTCGCAAGCTTTGCGCTCCTGGAGGCCGGGTTGTCGGCTTCCAGGAGCTTTTTATTTGTCGAGCCGTGGCGTTGGGTGACGCCCTCAACCAAGTGGCGGAATTCGCTGAACATTTTGAGCATTAACAGTTTATTCTTTTAAAAGGTAAAAAAAGAAAATGTTCTGTCTTTTGACGTTCGGGTCGCAATTCATTTAAATTTCAAAATATTATTTTTGAAGTTTTTAGTGATTGACTGAAATGATAGGTCGAAGTGGAGGGTTTGGTCGTATGTAAGGTGGTGTGGGATATTTCCGCTGCGCCGTGGTGGGAAAATCATTGCGCTGGCAAGTCGGCTCATTTACTTTTCATCCACGGACGGGTTACGGTTCGGAGACGATTGCCGACGGCGGACGTTGCGGTTTACGGCCTTTGTTCCCTCGCGAGGTATATGTGAAACGAATCTCCAGCCGGGAGTCCCTTTTGGAGGCCCTTGGCAAGCCCGCGACATTACGCAATGCCGATTTGACCTTCATGGACCTTTCGGGTGTCGATTTTTCGGGAATGGATCTGACCGGCGCCAATCTGTCCGGCAGTGTGGTGCGTCGTGGTCTTTTCCTGGAATCCAGAATGTCCTCTCTGTATGTTCAGGATTCCGAGTTGTCGGCATGCGATTTCTCCCGCGCTCACCTGGAAGGGGCCTTTTTCCAGAGAGTGAAGATGGCTGGCTGCCGGTTTGTCGACGTTATCGGCTCCGGGGCCAGTCTGTTGTTGAGTGATCTGCGGGAGGCTCACTTCGAGCGCGGGGAGTGGCGAGCTACCCAGATGCTGGAAAGCGACTTCTCCGGAGCGGTATTCCGGGAGACCGCACTGACCACTGCGGTCTGGCGCGATTCCAACCTGACGGACACCCGCTTTGTCGGCTGCGACCTGTCCGGGGGAGATTTTCGCAAGACCGGCTTGATATCGGCCCATTTTGAAGATGTCAAGACGGAGGGGGTCATGTACTATGGCCGTTCTCCGTGGGATGGGGTGGTGCTTTCCGACATCGACTGGAGCAAAAAACTGGTTACCTTTGACGGCGAGTAGGCGATGCCAGACCCTGCTGAGGTGGATGGCGACGGGTTGAGACGCCGGCTGGCCTTCCAGGCCAGTCGCCGCTCCATGGCGGAAATGGAACAGGTGCTGTCCCGGTTCATGGCGGTGGAGCGGGAAAAACTGGATGCAAAACAGTGTAGCCGCCTGTTGCGGGTGCTGGAACATCCCGATGCGGACTTGCTGGACTGGTTGACGGGGATCCGCCAGGTTCCGGGGGATCTGGATGTGGAGGCCCTTTTCTGGCTGGAGGGTTACCGCGAAGAGCGGATGAGGTCGGTTCAAGGAAAATCGGAAATTGCGTTGGAGGGTTGACAGATGAAATTGATATTCATGGGGCCTCCCGGAGCAGGCAAGGGAACCCAGGCACGACGTATTGCCGAGCGTTACGGAATCGTGCAGCTTTCGACCGGCGATATGCTGCGTGCGGCCGTGAAGGCGGGCTCGGAAGTCGGCTTGAAGGCCAAGGCGGCCATGGAGAGTGGCGGTTTGGTGCCGGACTCCGTGGTGGTTGGCATCATCGCCGATCGCACCAAGGAAGCGGATTGCCAGAAGGGCTTTCTGTTGGACGGTTTCCCCCGTACCGTGCCCCAGGCCGAAGCCCTGGACAGCATGCTTTCGGAGCGGCAGCAGAAGATTGATTGCGTCATCGACATTCGGGCCGACGACGAAGCCTTGGTGAATCGGATCACCGGGCGTTGGACCTGTTCTCAGTGTGGCGAGGGCTATCACACCCAGTTCAAGGCTCCGGCCAAGGCCGGGGTATGCGACAAGTGCGGCGGAACGTTGACCCAGCGGGCCGACGATACCGAAGCCACGGTGCGCAACCGGTTGCATGTGTACCACAACCAGACCGCGCCTCTTTTGGATTACTATCGGAAGGGTGGCAATTTCCGTAGCGTTGATGGCATGCAGGACATGGAAAAGGTCTATGAGGAGCTGTGTGCCATTTTGGGCTAGTATTGCGTCAGGAAAGATCTCAGGAATCGTGATCACGCAGTTCAGACGGACAGGGGAGACGAAAGGATGGTAACTTATTCAAGCGGAGGGCTGAACTTCGCCATTTTGGCGGGTTTGGCGGCGGTGGGATACGCCTTCTGGAGCCGAAAGTGGATCTTGGGTCTGAGTCCGGGCACAGAAAGAATGCAAGAGATTGCCGGGGCCATTGAAGAGGGTGCCCAGGCCTACATGAAGCGGCAATACACCACCATTGGTTACGTCGGCACCATTCTGTTCGTCCTTTTGGCTATGGCCAACGGCATCACCACCGCTTTTGGCTTTGCAGTCGGTGCGCTTCTTTCCGCAGCGGCGGGTTTCTTTGGCATGAGCATCTCCGTCAAGGCGAACGTGCGCACCGCCGAAGCCGCCAGGGGTGGACTGAATGCCGCTTTGCAGGTGGCCTTCCGGGGTGGCGCCATCACCGGCATGCTGGTGGTCGGACTGGGCCTGTTGGGTGTGGCCCTGTTCATGGCCATGTTGCTGCCGGGCAGCGGTTCCAAGGTGGATCTCTCCACTTCCGAAATCCTCAAACCTCTGGTGGGTTTGGCCTTCGGTGGTTCGTTGATCTCCATCTTCGCCCGTCTTGGTGGTGGAATTTTCACCAAGGGTGCCGATGTGGGCGCTGATCTGGTGGGTAAAGTGGAAGCCGGTATTCCGGAAGATGATCCGCGCAACCCGGCCGTGATCGCCGACAACGTGGGCGACAACGTGGGCGACTGCGCCGGTATGGCTGCCGACCTCTTCGAAACCTACGCCGTTACCGTTGTGGCTGCCATTATCCTGGGCGCTTTGATAATGCCCTTCTTCGGCAATGCCCTGATCTATCCTCTGGCCCTGGGTGGCATCTCCATCATCTCCTCCATCGTTGGCGTCTACTTCGTCAAGGGTGAGGAGGGTGGCAAGATCATGAACGCCCTCTATCGGGGCTTGATCGTTTCCGGCGCCATCTCGGCCATTCTGTTCTACCCCGTCACCAACTGGCTGATGAAGGGTGAAGGCGTTCCCTACACCGTCAATGCCATCTATGGTTGTGCCTTGATCGGTTTGGTTCTCACCGCCGCCATGGTGGTGATCACCGAGTATTACACCGCCACCGAATACAAGCCGGTGCGCGATATCGCCAAGGCTTCCGAAACCGGCCATGGCACCAATGTCATTGCCGGCCTCGGCGTTTCCATGAAGGCCACTGCCGCCCCCGTGCTGGCTGTTTGTCTGGCCATTCTGGGCGCTCATGAGTTGGCCGGGCTTTACGGCATTGCCGTGGCGGCCACCTCCATGCTTTCCATGACGGGCATCATCGTGGCACTGGATGCCTACGGCCCCATCACCGACAATGCCGGTGGCATCGCGGAAATGGCCGAGTTGCCCCCGGAGATCCGCAACATCACCGATCCTCTCGACGCGGTGGGCAACACCACCAAGGCCGTGACCAAAGGCTATGCCATCGGGTCCGCCGGTCTGGCCGCTCTGGTCCTCTTCGCGGACTATACCCACGGTCTGCCTGCGGGCTTCACGTTTGATCTGTCCCATCATGAGGTGATTGTCGGTCTCTTCATCGGTGGCATGCTGCCCTATCTCTTCGCGGCCATGGGTATGGAAGCGGTGGGTCGGGCTGCAGGTGCCGTGGTTGTGGAAGTGCGCCGTCAGTTCCGCGAGATTCCCGGCATCATGGAGCACAAAGCGCGTCCCGACTACTCCAAAGCCGTGGACATGTTGACCAAGGCAGCCATCAAGGAGATGGTCGTACCCTCCCTGCTGCCGGTTCTGGCCCCGATTCTGGTTGGTTTCACCTTGGGCCCCAAGGCCCTGGGTGGCGTGCTGATGGGCACCATCATCACCGGTATCTTCGTGGCCATCTCCATGACCACGGGTGGTGGTGCATGGGATAATGCCAAGAAGTACATTGAGGACGGCCATCACGGTGGCAAGGGTTCCGAGGCTCACAAGGCGGCGGTCACCGGCGACACGGTGGGCGACCCCTACAAGGACACCGCCGGTCCTGCCGTGAACCCCATGATCAAGATCACCAACATCGTGGCCTTGTTGATCGTGGCTCTGATCATCTGACAATCGGTCTGAACTCTCCCGTCGGACCTTGTATGGGCGAAGGTCCGACGGGGGCAGCCCAAGAATGTCGCACAAAAAAACGGACTCCCTGCGGAGTCCGTTTTTTTGTGGTATTTCTCGAGGGGGTGGAAGCGGGTAACCTCGGTTAGCGGAAGAGATCATTCCGTTTCTGTTTCATTTTTGCATTATTGCAGGGGTCTGGGGACCATCAT